>JBJKQX010000307.1:0-3496 GCA_046704965.1 Binataceae bacterium (SeqCode) | reverse complement strand
GGTCCATCCGATACATGTAATGCGGCACCCATCCGGCATCGGCCTCGACGCACACTACTTTGAGTTTCGGATGACGCTCGAACACGCCGCCGAGAATGAACGTTCCGATGATGTCCTGGCATCCGCGGATGATTGTCAGAAAGCCGTTGAGTTTCGGCCCGCGGCTTCTAAAGTTGTCCTGCCTGCCGGTCAGGATGTGGAAACTGAGCGGCAGTTCGAGATCGATCGCCGCCTCATAGAACGGAGCATAGATCGGGTCGTCGTAATCGCTGACGGCAGGATTACCTGGCATCATCACGCCCCTCAGTCCGAGTTCCTTCATCTTGCGCAGATCTTCAATTCCCTCGTCGACCGAGCGCATCGCGGTCTGTCCGATTCCGAGAAGTCTTTCGGGATGGGCTGAAGAATATTCGGCGATCCAAAGGTTGTACGCGTCGAAGCAGGCCTTCTTGTAGTCGAAGTCCGGATGGTTGCAGAGCATCATCCCGACCGTCGGATAAAGAATCTCGGCGCTCACTCCGTCGCGTTCCTGGTCGGCAAGCCGCGCGTCGGGATCCCATCCGCCGCGATGCATCTCGTCGAACTTGACGCCGCCGGTCGCCAGTTGCTCGGCGCTTTTGCCCGCCGCCGCAACCAGGCCCATCAGGATTGGCCGCTCCATCCCGTCAACGACGAACATGTCGCCGCGTTTGGGGTCGCGCACCATCCGTGGCGCGCGGTCTCTGAACTTGCGATCGCATCGATCCACGTACGTTCCGGGCGGCTCGGTTATATGGGAATCTGCGGATATGACTGGCTTTGACATTGTCACGCCCCTTGTGTCGTTTCGCGAGTCTGAATCAACGTTACATTCGAGAAACTGATTCGTATCGACACCTAATACTAAACGACCGGTTAGCTTACAAACCCGCGCGACCTCGCCGGCGCAGTTCCGCAGAAACCGGTCGTCGCGAGCGGGCTGCTCCTGCTGATTGACGCCGCAGCGACGCGCGACAGGGTGGGGCGACCGCGAGCGGCTGGCCCGAAAGCGAGCATCTCGGCTATCGTCAACGTGACACGACGGGGACGGCCGCGGATACGCGGACCGGCTACCAGCGGGGATTGTCGCGATGGAAAAGGCTCTAAAGAATGCATTCGATTCGGGCGCGCGAACCTATGACAACGCGCGCAGAAAACTCATCCCGTGCTTTGACGATCTCTATCGCGCCGCCATCGACGCTCTGCCATTCGGTCATGACGCGGAGTTCGACGTGCTCGACCTTGGCGCGGGCACCGGTCTGCTCTCGGCGCTGATTGCCTACAGCCATCCCGGGGCGCGCATCACCCTGCTCGACCTTTCGGAAGAGATGCTGTCGCGGGCGCGCGAACGGCTGGAGCCGGGCGGTGAGCGGTTTCGCTTCGTTCAGTTCGATTACACCGAACAGTCGCTCGGAGGTCCGTACGACGCGATCGTGTCGGCGCTTTCGATTCATCACCTGGCCGATCGTAGCAAGCGCGACCTGTTTCAGCGCGCGTATCAGGCGCTCATGCCGGGCGGCGTGTTTATCAACCTCGACCAGGTGCGCGCCGAAAGCGATGCGATAGAAAAGCGCAGTCACGCGCGATGGCTTGAGCGCGTGCGCGAGCTTGGAGTAGGGGAGAGCGACCTTCGTCAGGCGCTCGAGAGGATGAAGTTCGATCGCACTGCGACGCTAGACGCGCAGTTCGGATGGCTTCGCGAGGCTGGGTTTCGCGAGGTTGCGTGCACGTACCGAAATCTCATCTTTGCCGTTTACTCGGGCGAGAAGAAGTAACCCGCGCGCTGCGAGCCGTGAACGACGCGTCGGCCGGCAGGGGTTTATGACACGCCCGCGCGATACGATCCGTCGGGGGCGGATACTCCCCGTGGGAGATGAAAACGATGGAATTCAGTGCCGAGCTTTGGAAATCGATTGACGATATCTACCGTGCGATCCTTCGTCATCCCTTCATAAAGGGTCTCAATGACGGCTCGCTGCCGCGCGAGAGTTTCAAATATTACGCGATTCAGGACGCGCTCTACCTGCGCGAGTTCGGGCGCGCGGTTTCAGTCGCCGCGGCACGCTCGCCGCGCGAAGACTGGATGGTGATGTTTAACGAACACGCAGCCAACACGCTGAAGGTTGAGCGTGCGCTGCACGAGAGCTTTTTCAGGGAGTTCGGCGTGACGCCCGAGCAGGTCGGCGCGACGCCGCTTGCGCCGACCAATCTTGCCTATACGAGTTTCTTCCTCGCGACGGCGTACAGCGGAACGTATCACGAGGCGCTCGGCGCGCTGCTGCCCTGCTACTGGATTTACTGGGAGGTGGGCAAGGAGCTGGAGCACAAAGGTTCGCCGGACGAGCTTTATTCGCGATGGATCGGGACGTACGCCTCGGAAGAATTCGCTGGCGTGGTCCGAGACGCCATCGCGGTGGTCGACGAGACCGCGCCGCGACTGATTCCCGACGAGCGCGAGGCGATGCGCCGATGCTTCGTTACCAGCAGCCGCTACGAATGGATGTTCTGGGACATGGGTTATCGCCGCGAAGCCTGGCCCGTGTAGCGCCGTATAGCCGAACGTCCCATATACTAATGTTCCTGCCGCAATCGAAGCGATCAGCGCGGAATTACCGGCAGCACTATATGCGACGACGTGCCCGGGCTGTGGAATACCGTCTGGCGCGCGACCTTCATCTCCGTATCCGTCCCGAACTCGTTCCCGGTGTTGGGATTGCGGTCGTAGCGCGGGAAGTTGCTCGACGTTATCTCGACGCGCAGACAATGCCCCCGGCGAAACAGGTGACTGGTTGACCACATATCGATTGTGTACTCGTAAATCTCGTCGGGCTTGATGGGCGAGGGCGACGACAGCGAGTCGCGAAAGCGCGCCCGGACGACGCCCTCGACGACGTTGTGCGCGTAACCGTCGGGGCGCACGTCAACCAGTTTCGCCATAAAATCGGTGTCGGGAGCGGACGACGCGGCGTAAAGCTTCACGGCGACCGGGCCGGTCACTTCGAGGTCTGACGCAAGCGGTTGTCCGGTATAGACGAGCACGTCTGGCCGCTGCTCGTTCTTGCGCTGGTCGTGGACGCCAGGCGCACCTCCCAGCAAGGTTCCGCCGCGTGTCGGCACGGGGTTGTGCGGATCGTATACGTAGGAGTCGTGCGGCTCATCCGACGCGGGCGGCTCGGGCGAAAGCATCCCGTCGCCCGATAGCGTGTTGGCCTGTCCGCCGCCGCGCAGGTACATCTTCGTATACACGGTGCGCTTTAGCGGCCACTCCCACTCGTCGCGCCATCGATTCTCGCCCATCACGAAAATTCTGACCGGCGCTTCGTCAAGCATCGTGGGCTCTGCGCCCTTGAGGAAGTGATCGAACCATTTGAGCTGTATCGCGTGAAGTTCGATCTTCGCCTCGGGGCCGAAGTCGATATCGCCGGTGCCGCCCGAGGTCGGCAATCCGTACGGCAGCAGATGGGCCCACGGACCCATC
>JBJKQX010000306.1:0-3846 GCA_046704965.1 Binataceae bacterium (SeqCode) | reverse complement strand
CTCGCCGCGTTTCAGGCTGCCGCACGTGAGTTCGACCTTCCACGGACGCGACATCTTCGCGCCTGCGGCGGCACATCTTTGGCGCGGCGCGTCGCTTGGCGCGATGGGTCCCGCGCTCGACGCGATTGAACGGATCGCGCTGCCCCAACCCGCGTCGAGCGGACGTCGGCTGGTCGGGTCAGTCATATACGTCGACGGCTTCGGCAATCTGGTAACGAATATCGACCGCGACGCACTGACGCGTCTTGAATCGTCTTTTCCCGGCGCCACGCTTTCAGTTAGGATCGGTCGGGCAGTGCCCGTAGAAATCGTCAACGCATACGGGGACGTGGCCAAAGGGGCACCGCTGGCGGCCTTCGGCAGTTTCGAGCTGCTGGAAATAGCGATGCGCGAGGGCAGCGCGCGCGAATTTTTCTCCGCCGCGGAAGGCGCCCCGGTTACTGTTACTGTCACAAGGAGTTCGAAGCCAAAGCGCGATGGATGACACCGGCGCACATAACGAGCCGTCAGCTATCCTTACCGAGTACCCTCGATACTCGCCCGGGCCCGATTCGATATCTTCGCAGCTCGAACCGCTGCGCATCCCGCCGCTCAACGTTGTCCTGTTCCTGCTGACTTTCCTGACTACCTCGATGGCGGGTGGATACATGGCGGGGGCGATGTTTTCCATCTGGCATCCGTTCGCGACCGCCGGCGCATTGAGGGCGGGGTTCAGCTTCTCGATTCCGCTGATGCTGATTCTGTTCGCTCACGAGATGGGCCATTTTGTGACCGCGCGGCGACACCGGGTCGATACCAGCCTGCCCTACTTCATCCCCGTGCCGCCGTCGCTGATGCTGATCGGGACGTTCGGCGCGTTCATCAGGCTGAGGCAGATGCCGCGGACGCGGCGCGTGATGTTCGACATCGGAGCGGCGGGGCCGTGGGCCGGATTTATACTCTCGGTGCCAATCCTGATTATCGGGCTCGCGCTCTCTCGCGTAGCCCCGCTCACCCAGTCGGCCGGAGGCTTTCAGCTCGGCAACTCGCTGCTTTTCATCTGGCTTGCGCACCTGGTTCTTCATGTCGATCCGAACTCGGTCAACATCATTCTAAGCCCGATAGCGTTCGCGGGATGGCTCGGGCTGTTCGTGACGACGCTGAACCTGCTCCCGGTCGGGCAGTTGGACGGCGGTCACGTAGTATACGCGCTGTTTGGCCGACACCATCGCACCATCTCACGGCTGTTCGTTCTCGGATGCGTCCTGATGGCGGTCGTCCCGTACCTGTTGGGACTTGATTTCTGGGCCGGATGGCTTCTTTGGGCGGTGCTGCTCCTCATACTCGGCCTGGGGCATCCTGCGACAATCGACGAGCACATTCCGCTCGACGCGAGGCGGCGCCTGCTGGCGTGGGCAACGATCGCCGTCTTCATCGTGACCTTCTGCCCGGTGCCGATTTCGTTCGGACCGCCGCCGCAACCCCAACACGAGAAGCTTTACACCGTTTCGCAGGTTGCGCCGCAGCCGGAGGCCCCGCGCCCGCATCTGAGACTGCTCGGAATCTGAAATCCGGACACAAGTGGAAGACAGAGTTGGCTGAATCACCCGACAAGGCGGAAAAACCCACTGCCGCAGAGCGCCCCAGCTGGGACCAGTACTTCATCACCATCACGCGACAGGTTGCAGAGCGCTCGACCTGCCTGCGCGGCAAGGTCGGCGCGGTGATCGTCCGCGACGGCAGCATCCTGCCCACCGGTTACAATGGAGCACCGGCCGGTCTGCCGCACTGCACCGACGTCGGATGCCTCATCTACGAGTCGCGCACTCCCGACGGCGAGATTGAGGAAAACTGCTACCGCACGATCCACGCGGAGATAAACGCGATCGCGCAGGCCGCGCGCAACGGGGTGGCAATCCGCGACGCCGATATCTACGTCACCCACACTCCGTGCATCCACTGCATGAAGGTGCTGATCAACACCGGCATCAAACGGATTTTTTACGCAAAGCCGTACAAGCTGCACACCGTGGCCGACCTGCTCAAACATGCGCAGGTCAAGATGGTACAGGTTCCACCCGCGCCATGAGCACGCGCGCAGCGCCCGTCAGATAGTGAGATAGTGAAACACGAGTGTGGAATATGCGCGACGATCGCGCGAATCAATCAGGGCAAATCGCCGGACCTGATAGTCGAATTGCCCCGCTCATACGTAATTCTGGGCGACGCCCAATTCTATCGCGGTTACTGCGTGTTGCTGGCAAAGCGCCACGCGCGCGAGCCTTTCCTGATGCCGCGCGACGAGGCGCTCGAGCTGTTCAACGAGGTATGCGCGGTCGCCGAAGCGGTTGCCGAGGTGACCCGTCCGCTCAAAATGAATTACGAGTGCCTCGGAAACGTCGAACCACACGTTCACTGGCATGTCTTTCCACGTTACCAAACCGACGACCTGGTCCTTGAGCCCGTATGGACGCGACCCGAGAAAGAGCGCAGACGCGCGCTCGACGACCATGATCGCAGCGCAATCATGGCGGCTCTGCGGGCTCAAATCTCGAAGCGGATTCCCGATGCGCATCTGCCGGGGGATTAAGCGCTCGATATCGAAGCTCGCGCGACCGCATCTCTGGTTGCTGCTGGCGCTCGCGATCGTGGCCGCCGGATGCGAACATCCGTTGCCGCAAGCCAACAGTTATCCCGCCAAGCTCTACGCAGATCGTTGCGGCCGATGCCACACGCCCTATCAGCCACACAGCCTGGCCCCGGGGATGTGGAAGGCGCAGGTCAAGATGATGCAGCAGAGGATGCAACGCGCGGGCGTCGAGCCGCTCACGCCGGAGCAGAAGAAAATTATCCTGGGCTATTTGGAGCGCAACGCGGGCGGCGAATAGACGCTCGCCCAACTCTCGTCCGGTGCCGCCGCTTTCGTCTCGCAGCCTTTTGCGTTATCGGTTTGGCGCATGGATGAAGGTTTGGAAACCGTCAAATTTTATTACGACTTCAAAAGCCCGTTCACCTATCTCGCATTCGAACCGGCTCTTGACCTCGAACGAACCCATCGCGTGCGGCTCCGTTTCATCCCGCACGTGTTCGACTTCACCGCCTATGGCGGAACGCTCGCCGAGCGCGACGAACGGTCGTGGAGCAAGGTGCGCTATCTCTACCTCGACGCGCGACGCTTCGCCTCCGAGCGCGGCCTCATAATCAAGGGGCCGCAGCGGCTGTTCGACTCGCGCCTCGCATTGATTAGCGGGCTGTTTGCCGATCGCGAAGGACGCTTTCGCGAGTACGCCGGACCGGTCTGGGAACTGTTCTTCAAGCGCGAACTCGATATCGAAAAAATCGAGGAACTCGAACCGCTAATCTCCCGCGCCGGGATGGACCCGCAGGCGTTTCGCCGATACGCGGAGAGCGACGGACCACGCGACCTGGCGGCGGCACTTGAAGAAGCCGAACGCGACAAAGTGTTCGGCGTTCCGACCTTCATCGTCGCGGAGGAACCGTTTTGGGGAAACGATCGCGTCGAGTGGGTCGCCAAGAAGCTCGACGCGATGGGGCTCAGGCGCGCCTGAACCGATTCATACAGTCCGGAGAGCAGATGAAACAGGTACCCCTTGGAGCCAAAGGAATTGTCACGTTCACGGTCGGCCCGGAGGATCTCGCCAGCAAGGGCGATCCGATGCTTGCGAAGGTGCTTTCGACACCGAAGATGATCTGGGAGATGGAGATGGCCTCGTTCGAAGCGCTCAAGCCCTATCTCGAGGCCGGCGAAACTACGGTCGGCACGGGCGTCGATATCCAACACCTTGCCGCAACGCCTCCCGGACATCAGGTGCGGGTCGAGGCTGAAGTGGTCAAGGTCGAGGGACG
>JBJKQX010000305.1:0-8518 GCA_046704965.1 Binataceae bacterium (SeqCode) | reverse complement strand
GACACAGCCCGAGGTCCCGCACCGTGTAGCCCTCTCGGATGCGCCGGGACGTGCCCATGCACTTCAGCTTGTTGACGACGGAGCTCTGCGGCCTGTGCAAACGCTTGGCTATGGTCGCGGTCGAGTTGCGGCCGACCAGCCTTTCCAACAGATCCATCTCCACAGCCGTCCAGGGCCTGCGGTCCAAATGCATCGTCAGACCCAGGCGCGCAGCCTGGCGCTTGATGTACCAGCGTGGCACGCCGGTTTCCCGCACCATTCGGTTCAGCACATGAAATCTTCGGCTTAACCCGCCGTGATAATGCGCTCTCAAATAAGCATCCCACTCCGACCGCCACAGGTATTTCGCTTTGGCTTGACGCCGGCGCTCCGTACGGCACCTCCGACAATATTTGGCGAAGAGGGGCGGTCGGCCTTGCAGGCGTCCGTCTTCGATCATTTGACCACAGTTCATGCACAGCATTCGTGCGCTCCCCTTGTGGTGCCACGATGTGCGGCTCGGGCTGAGTGTGATCGCCCACAACCTAGGAAACCTGTGCTGTCCGCTGGTACTCCCGAAAAGCATCGAAGGCTGGTTCCTGACCAGCGTGCAGCACCGGTTGGTGAAACGGGGTGGCTCGTTGCTCAGGAATGGCACTATTACCGATTACTTGTTGGTCCTCGCCGAAACTCAGCTGACGTGGCTGCTGCCCGGAGCCATGCCGCGGCGAATCGGGTCGCTGCCCTTGCCTGCGGGATAGGGTGCCCAGCTGCAAGGGAAACATCTGGGGTGGCAAGCTCGGGATATGGAGAGGTATGTGAGCAATCAGCGGGGGGAATAGATCAAGGCGCCCGCCAACTTCGTTTGGAGGGGGCACTGCCAGTTGCCGGATCGCCCGCTGGCTTGCAAACTGCGGGAATGTCCGCGCGGACGCGCCGATGGGTCTATACTGCGCTTGCCCAGGTCGCCAAATTGGAATCCTGGTTGACTTGTTCATGCCATTCTGTCAGGGCGGTTCAACGATGAAGGGGTGTTTCTATCTTGCAAGGCGAAAGGATGATGTGTGAGTCTCCTTGATTGGTTATTTCGCCGGAAGCCAAGCCCAGAAGCCCCCCAATCCGGGAAACCAAAAGCGGCGCCGACACCTCCTCGTGGGTCTGAGAACCCCATGCCATTGGCTGCAAGCGAGAATCTTCCATTTGACATCATTGGGCAAGCCGAGGAGGCGTGGCAGGCCGGCGACCCAACGCGTGCTGAAAGGCTCTTTGAACAAGGTATCGACGCGTACAAACGCTGCGAACCCGCTGGGGTGGACTTTGCGCTAGGACGTTACGGTGCCTTTCTGGTCGATCAAAATCGCAAAGATGAGGCCCTGCGCGTTCTTGAGCAGGCGATCGAGCGCAAGACCGACATCCCTAGAATCTGGTCCGATTACCTGGGTATTTTGTCGGACCGTCGGGATCTCGATGCGTTCAAACATGGCATCGAGCTTAAGGCCGCAGCAGCAAAGTACCGTGTCGAGCCAGAGTTCGTGCTAATGCAGGCTCGACGGGCTGATCGAGAGGGTGCGTCTTCGTTTGCGGAAGCCATCGCACGGTGGGTCATTGAAACAACTGCCAGAGATGGTGACAAAGAAGGACGCTGGGCGGCGGTCGGTGATCTGGGCTGCATTCTGGAGCGTGCAGATCGGTTGGATGAAGCTGTGAACGTGTGGCGCGATGCCTTCGACGAGGGCAGTCGCGATCCCCATACCGCTGGTCGCTTGTCGATGAATCTCGAACGTGGCAAGAATTATGTCGCAGCAATAGCGGTGATTCGAGAAGCACTCAATCGCGGACTGCCCGCAAATGTCGAAGAGTCGCTGCGTAAGCGACTGGTGCGCTGCGAGAGCAAAGCAGTCGGCAAACGCCCTCTGAGGAAGGACAGGACTGATGTCGCGGCCTACTCCATACGTCGAGGATCTACTCAATTCGAGCCGATCTTCCAGACTCGACTAAAGCTATCGATCAAGAACCTTGCGGTCTTTGGGAACGTCGCCCGATGCCTTTTGGCCTCGAAGGAATCGACGACTCTCGTTGATTTCGACCTCTTGAATGGTGCAGAAGTCAGGAGGGTCGACAATCTGCCTCTACTCAGCGATATCTGGTTCGCCCCGGACGGTCGAGCGATTGGGATCCGCCGCACCGCAGCAGTCGGACAGGGCCCCACCCTCCTCAGATTCATTGATGCGGAAGGCCGTGTAACGGCCGAGTCGGCCGTGCCGGACGCTACATCAGAAATTGCACTAGGGCCCGACGTTTGGTATGTCGGGTGTCGAAATGGTTTCCTCTATGCATTCGGATTCAACGGGCGACAACGCTGGGCTTGGGAAACGCCGGGATCTAAGGACTTTGACGAAAATGCCTACTTTCGGCCGTGTCCGTACTACGTAGCGTCGCAGCAATCGTTCGCGGTCGTAGCCAGCATGGGGAATGTTTACGCTATTGCGCCGAACGGCAAGACCCTTTGGCACGCCGCGATACCAAATGAGCAACAAACGCGTTGGCAATTCACGGTTCCCCTGCAGGGCGATCGAGGAAACGAGGAGCCTTACAGCATCCTTAAACTTCCCCTCAACGCACCACGCGACCAAGTGAAGTCAGCCTACCGGCGTCTGGCTCTTGCGACTCACCCCGATCGCCATCCCGGCGACAAAGATGCGGCAGACAAGTTCCGACTGATTCAGGGTGCTTACGAGAGGATCCTGGCTGGTTCACCTACAAGCGAACCAAGCTCCGCGGGAATCACGGTGAGCGTGGAGATCCAAGGGATGGGTCCTACTGCTAGCTTCGTCGCAGCCAATGCAGCAGGTGTTGTCGTTGGATCTTCTCAGGGACGGCTCTATGTCTTCAGCGAAAACGGCAGCCTGCGTGAAGCGCGCGTGCTTGGCGATGGGCCTGTGCGTGTGGCGCTTCGAGCTGATGGTATGGTCGGAGCGGCATGGTGCAACGATGCTTTGTTGTTCTTCAAAGAGAACAAGATCGTCAACGCGGCTGAAGCGCTTGACTGGCCGCGGGACTTGACGATGCTTGGCGATGAAGTCGTGCTGTGGCAAGGGAACGAGGTTCATCTACTGGACGCTAGTGGCCAGCTGCTCTGGTCAGTCGAATTCTCGAAGAGCATTGCCGGTATAGCAGCCCACAGCGACACGCTAGTGTGCGCTGCGGGAGTACTGACCGCTTTTCGACGGCTAAAGAAGTTGTGATTCAGAGATGAGACGAGAGATCCGCGCCGATCTAGCATTCAATCTCAGTGGCTCTCTTCACTTGTGGTTCAAGTTACAGGCGAAGGAACTCTTTAAGCCTGTTATCCTGATCCGCTCGCCGGAGCCGTCACTTCACAGCGTCCTGCTGATCGGGTGCCCATCCTATGCTCTGGAACACCCCTCCATAGGGAAAGATAGAACCCAGCGCTGACCAGCGCCCCCGCCTCCAATGCGAATCTCGGTTTCATGGCTTGCGAGAAGAAGTACCTCGCCCGACTCCCTTTGCCTCGACGGGGCCGCGAGGCCATGTTCAGCCGCCACGACTGACTTCGAGCACCTGCCCCGTAGTCATGTAAACCAGTGCGCCAGTCGAGACATTCAAAAGATTGAGATAGAGCCGGAGTTGAGCACTGTGCTTTTGCACGTCTTCGGTAGTTGGGGATACCGTACTTTTCCAGTCCAACACGTAAAAAGCGTTCCCTGTCTCATTCGTCGCCACTGCGTCAGCAACACCGACATGGGCGTCGAGATGTTGGGCGGCTTCTTTCAGTCCGTAGACGGGAATTTCCGGCAGGAGGGAATTGCGAAGCCGCTGAACGAGGTCCAGAGCCAGCGTCCGTGCGACTGTGTCTGCCACTTCCTCGCAGCTTATGGCCTCAGGCGTCAAATCACCCTCGGCAGAACTGAGCTGGCGAAGAAGCTCCGCAGCACGAGCGACGAGCGCTTTCTTAGAGTCTTCGATTAAGCCGTTCAGCAACTCCTCCATAATCTTATGAAGAATCTTGCCCCTGGCCGCAGTTCCGCGTACCTCCGTCGCCTCAGCCAATTGTTCGGGTACCTCTGGCGATGGTTGGCCGAGTTGCGGCTCATCAGGTTCCGCCCCGCTGGGCCTCACCCAACGGATGTGCCGGGTTGAGGCAGCGATTCGGCCAGCTTCCCGTGCAAAAGCGTCCGCATCCTGCTCGTTTACGGTCGCCACTGGAGTCGGTAGAGGCGCACCAACGGACTCGTCAAACTGAATCGCTGGGAGCGAAGCGATGTTCAGTTCCAACTCATTGAGCCAACAGCGGGCGGGTAGAGTCGTGTGATTTGGGAGAACCAGAAGGTCCCTCGCTCTTGTGCACAGGACGTACCAGAGCCGCTTCCTTTGTTCCGCCTCTTGCGCGTCGTCCGTCTGCCTCGCCGCTATGTAGGAGGGAGGTTCAAGATGTCCCAAACGCGCGCGCACAGCGTTCCGCTGCGTTTCGAGAAGCACCTGATTCTTCTCCCTGGCTGGCTCCGTCACCATATTTGCAGCAACCACCACAGGCCATTCCAAACCCTTAGCGCCGTGAATGGTTATGAGCTGGACTGCGTCGCCGGCCGAGTCCTCTCGGCCTTCAGCGGCTGCCTTGGATTCCTGCCAACGACTGGTCACAAACTGAACGAACGAGCGGAGCCCGCGTGTCCCAAAGGGCCTCGCCATCTCTAGGAACTGTTCTACGTTGGCGAGCGCGCGATCGGCGTGCCCGGGGTATAGCTGGACCAACAGCGGGCGAACCCGCAATTCTTCGACGGCCGCCGAAAGGATATCAAACGGCGTTGTGTTGTAGGCGCGACGAGCAAGGCCTTGCAAAATTTGCACCGCTTTGCGAGCCACAGGATTCGGAATAAGGTCGGAGGGAGTCCAGAGGGTTAAGCGCCCGAATTTTCCTTGCGCGTCTCGCCGGAGCGCTTCCACGGTGTCGAGCAATTCTTCTTCCGACAGACCCACGAGTGGGCCCCGGAGAAGCGCCCCAAGGGCCAGCGTGTCACGGCTGCTGGAGAGCACTCGCGCAATCGCAATCAAATCGTGTGTTTCCTGGCGTAGGAAAAGGGCTTTTCCTGCTTGGCTTGCGACAGGAACTCCGCGATCCTCCAGCTCCCGCTCATAGATCCACAGATTCGTGTTCGACGGGGCGAGAAGGGCGATGTCTTGGAATCTGCAAGGAGCTTTGCCTTCTGGTTGACGGACAACTAGCCGCCCAGGGAGCGACGAACAGAGCTCGGCAATGGCGCGTGCCTCGCGCAGTCGGCGCTCGTCAGCAGAGTCTGTTCCGTCTCCACCTGGCGGTATTTCCAGCTTCTTCACGTGCTGAACGCCATCGCCGTCCTTCACGGTCGCCTGTAGCGGCGCGAACCCCAGCGTGCTGAGGGGGTTGGCGAATCGGGCATTTACAAATTCAAGAATCTGCGGTCTCGATCGGAAATTAGCTGTTACTGGCACAACTCCCCCACCGCAAGCCTGTACGCGGTCCCGAACACGGCGATAAGTCTCGAGGTCGGCCCGCCGAAACCTATAGATCGATTGTTTCGGATCCCCAACGAGAAACAGAGAGCCCGGTGCTAGTCGGCGATCGAGCCACGGCGTGCCTTCTGCTCCGTCTCCGCACAGATAGAAGAGAATCTCGCACTGAATCGGGTCCGTGTCCTGAAACTCATCCACCAGCAGATGCGTGTAGCGGCGGCGCAGTTCTCCACGAACTTCAGGGTGATCCCGGAGTAGGTCCCGCGCCGAGTAAAGCATGTCATCGAAGTCGATCAGGGCCGCGATGCGTTTATACTCTTCGTACCTTAGGTCGAATTCACCGACTGATTCGACTAGCCTTGCGATGATAAGCTCTGCGCATCCGCCGACGACCCTGCCCAATGCCTCTCCCACCCGGGCACACCGATCTTCCAAATCACCATATATACGTGCGCACTCGGACTCTGCACGGCCGACCTTTTTCCCTGCCGTGACGAATTTGCCTTTGGCGCGAAGATCTTTGAACGTTGTTTCGTCCTTGTGCATTATGCTCAGCCGAGGCGGCGCCGAGAAATTCCACGTCTTCTCAAGGGTGTCTTCCGGTGCCAAGCCTTGCGAAAAGAACTGCCGAAGTTCCATAAACTCGGCCACGCAATTCCCAACCTTTTCGGGTTCGCTGATTCCGCAGGAGTCGTAGTAACGAGCGAATTCATCGATTGCGGCTAGGAGCTCCTGAACAGCCTGCGAGGGGAGGGGCGGGTGGTCGGGCGCGGCTCCGCGCCAGCGTCGACGGACTTCGGCAATTTCTCTAAGCACCTTTACGGCAGTGTCGCCGTATTGCTCTATGGCCAGGGCGACTGGATCGTCCGACGGGCCGGTGTTTAATCGCTGTCTGAGCCAAGAACGAAATTCGAATTCGTAGGCCAGCTCGGTATCGGCTTCATTCATTACGGCCGCACCCGGATCCATGGAGCATTCGACCGGATACGGCCTGATGAGTTGTCGGCAAAAGCCGTGAATCGTGGTACACGTCAGTTCGTCGAGGCTTGTGCGGGCCTTGGCGATTCGCTTCTGTTGCCTCGCGCTGATCCCCCCTGGTAACGCGATTTGCAAGGGTTCCGGAACCGCTCCGCTCGATAGCGTGTCCACGTATTTGGTCACGCGCAAGAGCAGGTCGCTAGCGGCCACCTCAGTGAATGTAATGGCCGCAATATGTCGTGGCTCGACTTCAGCGACAAGCAGGAGGGCAATTCGTCCTGCCATTAGCGCGGTCTTACCCGTTCCTGCACCAGCCTCGACAATGAGAGTATTACTGTGGTCTGAGACCGCCTGTTTCCGGAGATCGGAGTCCGGGACGCTCATGAACTGGTTCCCCAGAGGGGTAGTAGGTCTGAGAACTTTTCGTTCCTCGCCTCCCTCTTGCGGTCGAAGTACCTGCCCGCGGCGTTCGCCGGGTAGGCAAATAGAAAGTCGTCGTGCTGGTGATCGGGGCCGGGCAGTGCGAAGCCTTGTCGGAGATAAGCGATCGCAGCCTGCACGTAGTGAACGAGTTCAGCAAGAGCGGTGTCCGTGTTCTCGAGCGTGAACGCTTTGGGTTCGCTACCGACAAAGAGCAAACAGCTTTCCACCGTTCCCACCTTCGGCAGGAGTTGTTTGGCAGCGAAGGCGTACAGGCATCGTTGCAGTTCTTTCCCACTGTCCAGACCGGGGTCCCTCTTCGGGAATTGGCCCCTCACCTTGTAGTCCACCACCCGGGCCCAGTTGGCACCGTCGAATTCGAGACGATCGATGCGTCCTCCGATCTGCAGCCCGGTCCCTGGCAATTCAACAATCGTTGCCGGATCCCATGGCCCCACCAGTTGTGGATCTCCGCTTTCGTTGAAGGGAATTTCCACGTACGCCCGAGTAGCTGTTGAGGACACCGTTGGAAGTCGAAACAAGAGCGCGGCCTTTGCAAGAGCACCGGCGCGGCGGATCTCGTTCTGCCAGATCCGCGCCGGCGGCAGGGGTATCTTCGATTCCCATTCTTGTGCCACCACCTCCCCGGCTTCGATGATGCATTTCGAGATTTCCTCTTCACTGGCTCGCGACAGTCCCGGGGAAGGTTCGATCCGGCTTACTACAGCCTGGAGAATGTTGTGTACAAGTTCCCCGATTTGCAACCTATCGAGCGTGAGAGGCTCCTCACCCGCGCTGTCAGGCGGTTCCTGCCATCCTAGCGTGTAACGCCACAAGAATCCGAGAGGATCCGTAAGCAGGCCGCGCAACGACGTCGCCGAGTGTTTTCTGTTCAAAGCCCCGACCAACACAGGATGTTCGGCTCGAACAAAGCCGTCGTGCGCTGTGATCTGAGGGGACCGCCAATCGTCGAAGCATCTTTTTGACGATTGTGCCAATGGCTTTCCGGCAAATTCCTCTGGGCGAGCAAACAAACGGTCGCTTTCGCTGAACGCGTGGTGCGGAACTGCAGCGCGGAGAAGCGATACGGTGTCGACGCCGGCAGGGATCAGGGGGCTGGGAGCCAGGAGCCGGCCTTCCTCATCCCGCCGACTGTAGGAATAGACGATGCCTTCGGCCTCCGTGCTGAGAAAATCCAGACTCAGACGATCCCGCCATGCTCGCGACAACGGCTGAAGCTCGTACGAAGGCACGGTACGATCGGGAAGAAGCGGGTCTTCAGTATCTCCCCGTGGCCAGCCTCGGGTTGTCATGCCAAGAAATCTAACGAATTTGCGTCCGCTCCCAATCATGAGGTCTGAAGGACCCCAGAGAATTGATGCCTCCTGATCAGAAGCATCCGGGACGCGCAACCCCTCGATCGTTTTGTCAACGGCGTGGCATGGTCCATACGCAAGTGCTTGGTTCCATAGTGCTAATGACAGCCCCTTCAAAAGGCCAGCGCCAATTTTCGCCGCAGATCCAGGCTCCTCCCCCATAAGCCTGATTATCGGTCCGACAACTGCCCCTATCCTCTCGTAACCTGGATACCCGCTCGCTTCCGTT
This sequence comes from Binataceae bacterium (SeqCode), assembly GCA_046704965.1. GTDB lineage: Bacteria > Desulfobacterota > Binatia > Binatales > Binataceae > DTIX01. The sequence goes on along the minus strand of JBJKQX010000305.1, from coordinate 25 downwards.
AGCGCCCGATCCCACTGGTCTGCAC
>JBJKQX010000304.1:0-10524 GCA_046704965.1 Binataceae bacterium (SeqCode) | reverse complement strand
GGATTACTGTATCGTTTTCGCGGTTACCGACCCCGCACGCGCTTCTGCTCGCAAGGGCGGCATCTCGGCTTTCCTGGTGCCGACAAGTTCGCCCGGTTTCGAAGTGCAGAGGATAATTCGCCTGTTCGGCCATATCGGAGGCGACGAAGCCGAGCTTCGTCTCGATGACGTCCGGGTCGAGCGATGGCAGCTTGTAGGTGAATTGAATCGCGGTTTCGAAGCGGCGCTTTACGGAGTGTCACTCGGGCGCATTTACAATTCGGCCCGGGCTGTCGGCTATGGGCGATGGGCGCTGGAGCGGGCGCTTGAGTATTCGCAGGTGCGCGAAGCGTTCGGTCATCGGATTGCGGACTACCAGGGCGTCACGTTTCCGCTGGCGGAATCCGCGACGGAACTTCACGCCGCGCATCTGATGGGTCTCAATGCCGCGACCTTACTGGATAAGGGTCAGCCCGCGGTGAAGGAACTATCGATGGCGAAAGCTTATTCAGTCCAAGTGGGGTTTCGTGCGGTCGATCGCGCGATACAGACGCATGGCGCAATCGGCTTTACCAACGAATTGGGTTTGCACCATGCGTGGCATTCGCTGCGAATCGTAAACGTGGCGGACGGCACCAACGAAATCCTGAATCGCACGGTGGCGCAGCGGCTTCTAAAGGGCGATACCGATCTGTAGGGACTGTCCGTGCCGCCTCTCCCGACGGATTCGGGCGAAGGCGAAGCGGGCTTTGCTGTGCACAAGGCAGGATCGAAAATCGCGCTCCGTTTAATCGGTTTCTCTGCGCGAGTAACGCTCGGCCATCGTCAGAACGTCACGCAAAAAGGCGAGGCGGTCTGACGATGGCAGTTCCCCGAGCTCCAGTCGCGCGCGCAATGTCTCCGCGACTTCCGCCAGCAATGTATCGCGACGATCTTCGGGAAGAGTGGGCAGGCGGCGAATCGTGCCGCGGATTAGCTGAAGCTCCCTCGGCCCGATTCGGGCAAGCTGCTCACGCGTCAGACCGAGAGTTGGAGGCTTTGCGGAAGCCGCAATCGCGGTAGCTGACTCAGGCCGGTCGAGCCTTATAACTATTGTCCCCGCGGTGTGATCGCCCAGGCGCTCGCAGCTAGCGGATACGATCATCGAGATGAGCCCGACCAGGTAGTTCGTCGGCAGCATATCAACGATACGCATCACATTGCGTACCAGCGAGCTTCTGAAATTCACCGGGAAACCGCTCCGCCGCACGACCCGAAGACCCATCGCAAGCTTGCCGGGTGAGCGGCCGTTCGTAACCATCTCCCAAAAAATGAAATATCCGGCCTCGACTGCGTATTGAGCGAGTATAAGAATGGCGAAGGCGATGCCCTCGAACCATCCGATGGATCCGTTCGCGAGTTTTCCGGCGTGCCCGTTCTGCTCGGCTGGCCGAAAGGCGGCCTGAAACAATTTGTCCAGGTAATGGGCTAGCGGAAAGCTCGAAGAAAGTACGATGAACAGAAGGGCGATCAGCGCGTAAATGATGATAACGTCGATGCCGTACGCAAAGATCCGTAAGGCCGGCCCTGCGACGGGCAGGTCGAGACGGACTCCTTCGGGTGACATCAGACCATGAACGGGTGTGTCAGCTTCGCTCGGCGCGGGTCCCATGAGAAGGGAATATATTGAGCGCAAAGGATCGACAAGTCCGGGAGCGTCTTGAAGTTCTCCTCGACCGCTGCGAACGCAAGCGGCCTTCCTTCGATGAGCTGCGTGAACTCGCGCGACTTTATCGGTTAAGTTCGGCTCGTCTCGCCGTGCTGCGCTCGCGCGCAAGCGACCCTGACGCTATCCGCTATCTGAACGCTTTGTGTGTGCGCGCATATACTCAATTGCAAGTCCCCCCGCCGCGCGAACAGCGCGTGGGTCGGTTCTTCATGGCTGATCTTCCTGCGACGCTTGCCGCGACGGCCTGGCTTCAGGTATTGGTGGCCGTCGTGATGCTGGCGGGTGCGCTGGTCGGCGCGACGATCGTGTCGGAAAATCCGGGCACGTTGCAGGCGTTCATTCCGACCGCCATGTATTCCGGTGCCCAACTTCAACGGCTGGCCGAATCGGCTCACGCTCGCGCTCGTTTCCTCAACCATCAGCAGCTTGCCTTCGGAATCAAGTCGGTCTTCTCGGCTGCTCTCTTCGTCCACAATACCCAAGTCGGAGTGCTGGCCTTTGCGACCGGAATACTGGCGGGAATCCCCACGCTGCTGCTGGCCCTGTACAACGGTCTGACTATCGGCGCGTTTGCATGGATCTTCTCGCGCGACCCGCGGTGGCCGCTGTTCTGGGCATGGCTGCTGCCCCATGCGATCCCCGAATTGCTGGCTATCGCGCTATGTTCGACCGGCGGACTTGTGATTGCCAAGGCGGTCGTTGCGCCGGGACGCCGTGGCGTCGGCGCAGCGCTTCGAGCCGCCGGTCGTCCCGCGATGCAATTGCTTTTGGTGTCAGTCCCGCTGTTCGTCGTCGCGGCCGGAATGGAGAGTTTTCTCCGTCAGTCGATGGTTTCGACCGGCGCGCGATTCGTGATTGCCGCAGTCGCGCTGGCCTCAATCATGGGTTACGGCTGGTACGTGCGGCAGTTGGTTCGCCGACGCCCGACGGTCGATGTCGGATGGTTGGTCAAAGAAGCCCCGCTCGGCGAATCGCAAGATAGCGGTTCAGAACCGGCGCGGTGATTAGCGAGGGATCGAGATCGAGGGTCTGCGCGCCAAAGCGCGCGATTCGTGCCAGCGCGGCTTCACGCTCGACGGCGAGGTCCTGAAGCGCAAGTCTGCGGTACAGGCGGGAGCGGGCGATACCGGGTTCGCGATCGTCCAACTCGGCCAGCATACTGTCGCGCATCGCCACCAGCATCACGCAATGCCGACGTGCAAGGGCCGCCATATGACTCTCAAGCTCGCCCGCCGCGCTCCCTTCCACGAAGTCGGTGAGCACGACCACAAGCGCCCGTTTCTTTTGGTAGCGGGCTATAGTTTCAACCAACAACCTATAGTTCGGCTCGAACGGCCACGGCTTGAGCTTGAGCGTCGCATTGGTCAATGCGCCGACGGCGGCGGCACCGCCCGTGGGACGAACCATCGCCCTTAGTTCACGGTCGAAAGCAAGAAAACCGACGCGATCTTTGTACTCTTTCGACGCCCGTGCGAGCGCTATTGCGCATTCGACCGCGTGGTCGAGCTTGGATGTGCCTCCCGTCTTTGCTGCCATCAGACGGCCCGTATCCACCACCACGATTACCGTGTGGCGCTGTTCCGTCTGGTAGCGGCGAACGATCAGCCGATTTCGCCGCGCACTCGCGCGCCAGTCGATATGCCGCGGGTCGTCGCCTGGAACATATTCGGACAACGATTCGAACTCGCTCCCTTCGCCTCGCGCGCGGCGAGGCCGGAGCCCCAGCTCGTCGCGCAGTGATCGATGAGTGAGTCCCGCGCTGCGCGGAGGCACCGACCCGGGCGGCACAATCGCGACCGTGCCCCCGGCTGCGATCGCCTGAGCGCGAAGGCGAAACAGGCCAAGTCGCGAGCGCCAAAGCACGAACACGGCCCCGAGCGGGAATGTGCCACGACGCACGGGCGTGACCTCGCGCGAGAGATCGCTGTGCCGGCCGCTGCCCAGACCCACTCCTTCAAAGACAACGTCGCCGCCGAGTTCCGCCGGCAGTTCGTCAAGCAGCCATACGACGGTTGCCGCTCCTGCCGGACGCGAGAGCCGATAGAGCAGGGTTGCGGACCGGCTACGGACGAAACGAGTGGGCAGGGCACGCTCGACCTTAGGCGCGGGATCGCTACGGCTGGTTATCAGGTCGATAGCCGCCAACAGCACGATTATCGCAACCAGGGCGCCTGCCGGAGCGACGAGTATTCGAAATGGAACAGCCGCGATCGACACCACGGCCGCTGAGGCGGCCAGTCGGACGAACAATGGTGAAGGGCGAATCGCCATCGGCAAGCCCGGACGGGTCCTAATGAGGCACGGGAACCGTACGCACGACTTCTTCGATAGCGTCGTCCGGATTCATGCCTTCCACTTCGGCGCCGGGTTCGAGCACCACGCGATGGCGCAGCGTCGGGCGAATTACAGCCTGTACGTCCTCGGGCAGAACGAAATTCCGTCCTTCCAGTGCCGCTACCGCCTTGGACGCACGCACCATCCATAGTGCGGCGCGCGGAGAGGCTCCAACCGCTATTGCAGGATGCTCGCGAGTCGCGCGCACGAGACCCACCGCGTAACCGAGGATTTCCTCGCGCGCGAGCGTCGCCTCGACCACGGCACGCGCACTGGCAGTGTCGGCCCCGCTCAGGATCGCCGTTTCATTGAGCAGCGGCATCGCCTTGGCGTGATGCGTCGCAAGGATACGGACTTCCTCATCGGCGGTCGGATAGTCAAGTTTTATTTTGAACAGGAAGCGGTCGAGTTCCGCCTCGGGCAGCGGATAGGTGCCCTCCTGCTCGATCGGGTTCTGCGTCGCAAGCACGGTGAACCACTGCCCGAGCGGATAGCCGCGTCCGTCGACGGTCGCCGATCGCTCCTGCATCGCTTCCAGCAGAGCGGTCTGGGTCTTCGCCGGCGCGCGATTGATCTCGTCGACGAGCAGCAGGTCGGTGAACAGAGGACCTTGCCGGAAGCGAAACTCTCCGTCAACGAAAATCGGCGTGCCTATTATGTCACTGGGCATCAGGTCGGGCGTGCATTGGATACGGCCGAAACGGATTCCCAGCGTGGAGGCCATCGCGCGCACCAGCAGCGTCTTGGCAAGCCCGGGTACGCCCTCGTACAGACTGTGTCCGGAACAAAGGAGGGTTACGAACGACAGTCGAACCGCTTCGTCCTGACCGATTATGGTTGAACCGATCGCGGAGCGCACGGCCGCAAACATCTCCGCCACCCACGTCGAATCTCGGGAGCTCTCGTCGTTCATGATCTCGTTCCGCCGGAATATGATTCTATCGCCCGCACCGCAGTTACCAATTCGCTATTGTTCTTTGGCATCGCGCCGTCCACCAGCCATCGGCGGGTTTCGGAAGATAATGATCCGTCATGTGCAAGTCGTTCAAGCAGCTTATCGTCGGCAATCTCGCCGCCTGCGGAAAGCCGTCTGCGCAACCGATGGAGAAAACCGCTGCGGTAGGCGCGAAACACTGCTTCCGGGTCTCCGGCCTGAGAATAGAGCATACCAAGAGATTCGACGAACGTGGCTATCGACGGTTCGGGCCCTTCGGGCTCATCGTCAATCGTGCGGCGCGGCCACGAACCTTGCTCGCCGACCCATAACAACGCGGCGAACAGCGCCACTATCAGCGGCAGCATCGCTCTGGATTCCAAAATTGTGGCAACCAATGAGACCGGGGTCGTAAGCCCGTGGCAATACTCGTCGAAAACGGGCGTGCCCAGCGCGCGCGCAAGGTCGACCACCAGCACACTCGCGTCGGCGCTGCCCAGATTTGAGTTTCGAATGAAGCGGCCGTCGGCGATCGCCACCAGCCGGCCCTTGCCGAGTTTGTATTCCAGGGCGAACGGGTGCCCATCGACCTTCAGACGAACCAAGCCATGGTCTTTGCCGGATTTGAAATGCAGCATCTTGCGCACGTCGATCCGATGTGGGCCGGGCGAAAAGTCGCCCGCCACGATTTCTATTCCGGATGTCGGCGAGACACGGCGTTTGACGCCGAGTCTCTTCCACTCGCTGCCGGGTGCACCAAACACGACACCGGTACCACCTGACTTGACCCATCGGAGAAATCGATGCGCCTCGCCCCGCCCGTCGCGACTATCGGGATTGAGGAAGTTCGGGAGCACGAGCCACAGCGTTTGATTCGTCGGCGTTCGACCCGGACTTAGGTACGAGCGAGTGACCGGGAAACCAAGTTCGTTCAGAAGCTGATAGGCCGCTTTGTACCCGTCGCGGTTGACTCCCAGGCTGGTTGCGGAATTGTTCGGCCGCAGCCAGAAATTCAGCCCGAGCAACACCAGAAGTATCGCACCGGCAGAAAAAAGTGCTCGCTTTGGCAACACGTTACATCGCCGCTGACGTGAGCCGCTCGAAAGCGGATCGCCACTCTGCGTAAATCCGGGCGTCGTTCGCGCGCTCGCCGAACCACTTGCGCTCGGTTCGTTCGACCAACGCGTCGAGTTCGACCGCGAGGGGTTGCGCCAGAGATGATTCCCGAAGTGCCGCGCGAATCCATCGGTTTGACCGTTCGGGGCTAAGCTCGATAACCGAAGTTTCGGCAAGGGCGCGGAAACTCGCCAGCATAAGCCGATGCGCGGCTTCCAGATAGCGACCGTCGGCGGCCAGTGCGTCGGCCTCGCCAGCCAAGTCGGGCATCGTTCTGCCGCCAATCACAGGCCGGCCAGATGGCTCTGGCGCTCGCAGCGCCGCTCGCAGCGTCCACACCAGATGGGTGACCAACGCCACAAGCACCACGACAAGCGCGACTATAACAATCCAGTACAGAAACGGATCCTTGAACTGCAGAGCGCCTAGATTGTTGATCCAACCCAGAATCCGGCGAAGCAGTTCAGCCACGTACTTGTTCGACGTCGCATTCGCATACTCGGGCCGCGCGAGTATTTGATGCGCGAGTTCGCGAATCGCGGCATCGGACGGCTTAGCCAACGGGTGACGCCCCCGGCATAGGCTGCGTTCCGGTTTCGGCCTCGGAGCGAATCTGTTCAGCGAGCAGGCGCAGGTCGAAGTCCTCAGTGCGGCAACGCCGGTCGAAATAATAGACGACCAGCACGACTACGCCATAGGTAGAAGTGACCGCCAGCGTCCCAGCGTCAAGAAACGGTCCCAGAAATGGAATCTGACTCCAGAACAAGTTGAGCGCCGCCGCGGGTAAAAACGCGATTGTGGCCGAAATTACGTATATTCCCAATGTGCGCCACCATGCTCCACGTACCAGTTCGCGGCTACGGCGCAGCGCCGCGATCCCGAAACGGGTTTCGACGATCATCACGGGCGCGAGTAGCAGCCAGCAGATCCTGAAGTAATAGCAGACCCCGCCGAGCGCAATGAAGGTCGAAATCGCAATCAGTGCGGTTTGGAGAAGATTAGGTACCATAAAGAAAATGAGCATGATCGCTCCGCAGCAAAGGGCGAAAAACAGCAATTGCAAAAGGTAAGTACCGACAGCTCGGGCTAAAATGCGGCCCGTGGAGCGGTAGGCTGCGCGAACTGTCACCGGCCGATCAACATAAGCGTTCGCGACCGCGGCTGTGACAGCAACAAACAAAACCGCCGCACCGATTATCATAAGCAGTCCGCCGATCGTTGCGAACACGGCCCGCGCCAACGGTCCATAAGCGATTTGCGCAAATATTTCCAGCACGCCGAAGGGAATCCAGACCACAGCCGAGATGCCGACGATCAACCAGAAATGATCCCGCAGTACGACGAAGGCGCGATCAAGAACTTCGCCGAACGAGAGCGGGCGGATATTATAGCCCACGCCTAGCCCCGAGGTCGCGAATCATGGCGTCGGCCGGTTCAGGCAACGGGTGACGTTCCCGGCATCGGCTGCGTTACGGGTTCGGCTCCGGAGCGTATCTGCTCGGCGAGCAGGCGCAGGTCGAAGTCCTCAGTGCGGCAACGCCGGTCGAAATAGTACACGATGAATACCACGCCGGTGTAGCTGGCGGTTACAGCAAACATTGCATCGCTAAGGATTGGTCCAAGAAAAGGAATGTGCCCCCAGAAGAACTGGAATGCGAACGCCGGCAACTGGGCGATTTCCGCAATCAGGACTATTCCCAAAGTGCGCCACCAGACGCCGCGCACCAACTCTCGGCTGCGACGCAGCGCTGGCATCCCGAAGCGATTCTCGACGACCATCACTGGTATGACCAGCTGCCAGCAGGTCAGGAAATATACTCCCGGCACGATGAGCGCGACGAAAGAGAGGGCCAGCAATATAAACAACATAAGGTATGTCGCGATGATTCGTCCGAGAAAGGAGATCAAAGATCTATAAGCTTCACCAGCAGTGACGGGCTTGTCGAGATAAACGCTCGCAACTGCTGTCGCAATCGCTACCGCCGTCAGCGGTCCTGCGATTAGCACAAGGAGGAAAGCGGACAGCGAAATCGCAGTACGTAATAGATGTCCGGATGCAACTTGAGCAAATCCGTTCAGCAGGCCGTAGGGTATCCAGAACACTGCCGAGATGGCCACGATCAGCCAGAAATGATCCCGCAGTACGACGAAGGCGCGATCAAGAACTTCGCCGAACGAGAGCGGGCGGATATTATAGCCCACGCCTAGCCCCGAGGTCGCGAATCGTGGCGTCGGCCGGTTCAGGCAACGGGTGACGTTCCCGGCATCGCTTGCGTTCCGGGTTCGGCTTCGGAGCGTATCTGCTCGGCGAGCAGACGCAGGTCGAAGTCTTCGGTGCGGCAACGTCGATCGAAATAATAAATGACCATTACGACCGCGCCATAGGTCGAACACACCGCCATCGTTGCACCGTTAAATATTGGACCAACGATCGGGATATGCGCCCAGAACAGGCCAAGCGCGGCCACCGGCAACTGGGCTATTATGGCGCCGATCGCAAATATTCCCCATGTCCGCCACCACGCGCCGCGTACCAGTTGGCGGCTACGGCGCAACGCGCCCATCCCGAAACGGCTCTCAACGACCATCACGGGGGCAAGCAGTGACCAACAGATCGCGAGATACATAAGGAGCACGCCGAAGCCAATGATGATCGCAGCCATCGCCAGATGGTTGAAACCACGTGACAGGTAGAAAATGACTACGATTGGTGCGAAGCAAAGGAGGAAGAACAGCAGCTGCAAAAGATAGGTCCCGATGACTCGAACAAGAATGCGACCCGTGGCACGGTAGGCACCGCCAACTGTTGTCGAGTGATCAAGATAAACGCTCGCGACCCCGGACGTAATCACGACAACCATCACCGCCGCACCCGCTATCACAATCAGTCCGCCGATGATCGCGAGCACAATCCTTGCCATCGGCTCCGGAGCGATTTGCGCAAATGCTTCCAGCACACCGTAAGGTATGAAGACCGTCGCCGAGATGCCGACGATCAACCAGAAATGATCCCGCAGAACGACGAAGGCACGGTCAAGAACCTCGCCGAAAGACATCGGACGGATGTTATAGCCCATGACCCCTCCCTTTTTCAGACCGATTACATAGCAAGCACAATGATATGACCGTCCCCTGTGGCCACTACATGAGATTCATTCACAACGCCTCAAGCGGGTCAAGGCAGGTCGCCACGCCGGAACGACCGTATCGCGCTTTTGAAAGCGCTGCGCTCACGGTCGCGGCTCGACTATTAACTGACGATACGTCTGAATACTCAGTGTCGTCGCTATGTCTTGCGTGCGAGCTCGTTAGACGGCTGTATATCCGCCATCAACCGCAAGCTCGGCTCCGGTCACGAACGAGGCCTCGTCGGAAGCCAGAAACAGCACCGCCCACGCAACTTCTTCAGGACTTCCCGCACGCCCCATCGGCGCCATCGCGGTTACGGCCTCAAGTTGCTCGGGCGTGAGCTCGTCGAGCATCGGTGTCTGGATGACTCCCGGATGGATGGAATTGACACGGATATTTTCGGGCGCATACTGTGCCGCTGCCGACTTGGTCATGATTCGCACGGCGCCCTTGGTTCCGTGATACGCGGTCGAACCCGGCGAGCCAACCATCCCGTAAATGGAGGAAGTATTGATTATCGACCCGGCGCCGCGCTTGCGCATCGCGGGGACCGCGTATTTCATTCCGAGCCATACGCCCTTTTGATTCACCGCAACGATCGCGTCCCAGTTCTCTTCGGTGGTGTCTTCGAGTCCGCCGGTGCGATAGATGCCCGCGTTGTTCACCAGGATATCCATACCGCCGAATTCACGTTCGCAGGTTTCGACGGCGGCTCTCCAATCGGCCCCGCGAGTCACGTCCAGACGTATCGCAAGAGCGGTCTTCGCTCCCATTTTGCGATTGATTTCCTCGGCGACGCGGGCGGTCTGCGCTTCGAGCGTATCGCCCAGCACCACCTTTGCACCTTCGCTTGCAAAAAGACGCGCCTGGGCTTCACCCTGTCCACGCGCCGCTCCCGAGACCAGTGCGACTTTTCCCTTGAGACGATCCATCGCCGATAACCTCCGATTCCGAGTCGAGACTGAGTCAGCTTCCGGACCGGCAAAATGTCGCGCGTTGCCACGCTCGCGTCAAACGGTTTTCACGCGCCGCGGGCGACGCTGGATCGCACGCTCACTTCAATGTGCTGAGGGGGTCGATTTATTGCCTTCTTTCCGTGGTCGAGCGCTGACGATGTGCACCGTCAGATTGGGATGGTTTCGAAGAATGACCTTCGCGCTTTCGCCTTTCGCCACGAAACCAAGTTCGTAACCCGAGTTGAGCAGAGCGGTGATCTTCTTCACTGCCGCAGCCGAGTCTTTTCCATTGTTGCTTGTCAGCGGCACGAAGAAGGGCTTGCCGCCGGAAGCCGAAGCGATTGCTCGTATGGCGCGCTTATCAACAC
>JBJKQX010000303.1:0-4766 GCA_046704965.1 Binataceae bacterium (SeqCode) | reverse complement strand
GCCCCCGCGTGATCGACCTCGACCTGCTTTTCTTCGATAACCAAGTGCTCGAAACCAGGACTCTGCAGCTGCCCCATCCGCGGCTTCATGAGCGTCGATTTGTGCTGGCCCCGATGGCTGAACTGGCACCGACCCTGGTTCATCCCGGGCGCAACGAATCCATTTCCGAACTTCTGGCAAAGCTCAAGGATCCTCATCGCGTAACCCTCGCGCGCCCCGAAATGCTGAGAACGTCGGAGATGAGGCGGGAACTCGTGTGGCGATAAGATTTTTTATGCTGTCGGCAAAGGTCGAACCCCTCCGCCGAGCGGCAAGCCGCAGGACTTGGCCGCCGAAGCCGGAGCGCGTTCCGCCTCACGAAGCGAAGGCGACCGCGGGGAACCGCGGCCGCATCCTGATCTAAATTCCGGATTTCGCGTTCAGTTGGACGATGCGGAGCGCTCGGCTATCAAGCTGTTGAGCTCCACCTTGAGACGGTCGAGCACTTCATCGTATTTGAAGTTGCCCAGCTTGTGGGCCTTCTTCTTGAGGTTGACCGTGGTAGGGCCGCACCAGAGCCCCAGATCGGCGTCGTCGGTCTCGCCCGGACCGTTTACCCTGCATCCCATGACCGCGATAGTAATCCGATGACTGGCCGCGTACGCCGTCAACTCCTTGACCTGCTGCGCCAGTTCGACGAACTTCTCGTTCTCGACGCGCGAGCACGATGGGCATGAGATGATGTTGAGCCCGGCACCGAAATCCGGCACCGAGATGAACCGACCCGCATCGACATCCTCGATTATTCGATGCCCGACGATAACTTCCTCGTGCTTGCGCTCATTGGGTAGCGTCAGCGAAACCCGAACCGTGTCACCGATACCCTGGGCAAGAAGCTCTTCGAAGGCGATCCGGGTCTTGGTTATTCCGTCGGGCGGAAGTCCGGCCTCGGTCACTCCGAGATGAAGCGGGACGTCGGGACGGCGTTCGGTGAAACGGCGATTAGCTTCGCGCACCTTGGCGGGGTCGGAATCCTTGAGCGAAACCACGAAGCGCTCGAACCCATACTCCTCCATCAGCCCGCAGTGATAGGCCGCGGATTCAACCAGCGCCGTCAGCTGGTCGCCCGGATACTTGTCGAGAAAGGCAGGAGCCACCGAACCGCAATTGACGCCGATACGAATCGCAAGGTTGTTGTCGCGGGCGACCTCGACCAGACGTTTCACCTTTTCGGGGACGGTCTTTGACTTTTCGATGTGATGGAGATGGCCGGGGTTGTAGCGAATCTTGTCGACGTAGGGCGCGACCTTCTCCGCGAGCTTGTAGTTCTCCTGAAGGTCAACCGAGATGACGATTCCCTCGGTCTGCTCGCGAATTTCCTTGAGCGCCGCTACTTCGCGCTCATTGTCGACCGCTATCCGCACCACTCCGGCGCCGGCTTCGGCCAGCTGGCGGGCCTGAGCCACGGTTGAGTCAATATCGACAGTGCGGGTCGCACACATCGACTGAACGACGATCGGCGCTCCGCCGCCAACCTTGATACCGCCGATATCAATCTGACGCGTCTTACGGGATAACCTCTGCTGCTCCATGTTTGTCCGGGTCTGCCGCGCAACCGGCCTGTGCTTTCAGCTTTTGATTTTCGTAGGGGAATTAAGCGCCTGCGACGTAGAAATCGTACCCTGCTTGAACCGCGTGCCAGCTCAAGCCGTGGCTCGCCGACGCATTCTCACCAATTCCCAATTCGTACGGCCCCTCCGGATCGCCCGCTTCACGCAGGTTCGAGATCCTGGTGACCGCTGTTTCGTTTTTCGTTTGTCCGCAACGTATGGCGCCGCAGTGCGAAAGTCACAGCGCCTCATTGCGGGCTAATATATCAAAATGAAGCCGGGCGCACATGACTCGTGTATCGCGACGGCCCGGCCTTCGCTCAGCGTTCACCGACAATTTACATTTCATGCCAACCATCCGGTCGGTTTTCGCGGCACCCGCTAGCCAGCCGAATCATTCTTTAACCCTGTAACACCCTGTGGGTGCAAAGTTTTCACGAATTTGCCGCTTATGCCGACACGACGTCGCCCAAACCTATCCTTATCTGAGACGCGCTTGGTTGATTCTGGAATCGCTGAAACACTTGCAAATTTCCCTAAGCCAAACTAGTCTTGCCACGTTGCCAGTACCATAAGTGGAGGACGGGGATAGCGTAGAGGAACGCTTATGCAGGTGCGGTTTAGACTCCGGCTGTTTCGTGACCGGAAGTGACAGGGGTCGGTCCCATGTTGTCCGCGAGTTTGTCGAATAAAGCCTTGGAACAACGTCCCTTTCCCGACGTGATCCTCAGGAGTCAGTTCTTTGAGCTGACTGGAAAGCGCACGCTCTCAAGCGAGCAGCGGTTGATGCTCGCGGTTCTCGCCGATGCCATCAACATAGTGCAGGATGGCAGCCGCTCGGCCAACTCGAGAAAGCGAGCGTCTTTCGTCGAGGCGCGGAACTGGATTTTCACTTCGGCTGTGCGATGTCCGCTCTCGTTCGAGAGCGTTTGCGACGCACTCGGCATCGAGGCCGACGCTCTCAGATGGCGCATCGCCAACATCATTTCATCTCCCGATAGCGATCAGCGCGTCGCGCCGATCCGATTGAGACTGAAGGAAGCAAGCCGCGTTCAGCGCCTGACCGTGAACCGCGTGCGTCGGCGTAACAATCGTCGACAAGGCCGGTTGCGCCAGCGCAAATCCTAACCCCTACGACCGCGCCGCTTCGCTTACGATTCTCTTTCGCGTCCGGGCCTGCTACCAAGGAGAGCATCGTCGGCCATCGACGAGCCCTCACTGTTCGCGGGCGCGGCTTTGATGGCAGACGCGGGAGAATCGTTTTATGGAAAAGCCGCTTCGTGGCGTGAGGGTTATCGAGGTCGCGATGTGGGTTGCGGGACCCTCGACCGCGGCAGTGCTCGCCGATTGGGGTGCAGACGTAATCAAGCTGGAAAGTCCCAACGGCGGCGATCCTATCCGGGGCATGAGCACGCGCGCGATGGGCGACGATGAGGTGCGCGTTTGCCCGCCTTACGAACTCGACAATCGCAACAAGCGTTCGGTTGCGGTTGACCTCCGGCGCCCGGAGGGCCTCGAGTTTGCCATGAAGCTGGTCGAAAGCGCCGACGTCTTCATCACCAGCCTACGGTCCGACACACTATCCGGAATGAAGCTCGATTACGCTTCGCTTTCCGCGCGTAATCCCCGACTAATCTATGCGGCACTGAACGGCTACGGGCATCGCGGACCCGACCGCGAACGACCCGCGTTCGACTATGCCGCGGCGTGGGCTCGCTCGGGCCTGATGGCGACGATCACGGAGCCGGGCGAAGCGCCGCCCGCGCAAAGGCCGGGAATGATAGATCACGCGGCCGGTCTCGGCCTCGCCGGAGCCATCTCGGCCGCACTTTTCCAGCGTGAAAAGAGCGGACAGGGAACCGAAGTCAGAATTTCCTTGTTCTCGATGGGGCTTTGGATGAACGCCACCGACCAGGCCATCGGACTCATGAGCGGCAGGGCGCCGGTTCCGGAAAGCCGCCATGAGCCGCTCAACGCAATCTGGAATCGCTACCGGTGCAAAGACGGAAAGTGGGTCTATTTCGTGATGCCGCAGGCCGACCGACACTGGCCCGATTTCTGCGCCGCGCTGGGGCACGACGAATGGAAGGACGACCCGCGCTTTCGTGACGCCGACGCGCGCAAAACGAACAGCCGCGAGATTACGACGGCTATCGCAGACGTGGTTGCGACCCGCTCACTCGCGCAGTGGAGTCCCGTTTTCGATCGTCACGAACTGATATGGGCGCCGGTTCAAACCGACGCGGAAGCGCTCGATGACCCTCAGGCCAACGCTATCGGTGCGTTTGTCCCGGTCGACCATCCCTCGGTTCCCGGATGCAGGGTGGTCGCCAGTCCTATCGAATTCGGCGATCACGGGGCCGCTGCGTACGCTGCCGCGCCTCAACTCGGACAGAGCACCGAGGAAGTTGCGCTCGAACTGGGCCTTTCCTGGGAGCATATCGCCAAGCTCAAGGACAGCGGCGTTCTGGGCTGATTTCAGCGCTGAACCGACCGGGCAACAAGGCTACGGCACCCCTTTTCAGCCTTGTCGGTGCGTAGCGACGACGTGCCATGAAATGCGGTAACAGCTTTACGCATCCACGCGAGCCTTTTCGTGCATTACATACCGAACTGCTTGAACGATCGTTAGGAACGGCAAAAGGGCTTGAATTTACAGCTTTTTTTTTAGTTCAGGACGCTCTGATTGACGATATTGGGATAGCCCTCCTATGATTTTTGTCGCCCACACTCGAATCGGAGGAACCCCAGGCCGTGCGCATCGTCGTTCCGCCTCTGAGCGATCGCAGAACTATCGATCGAAATCTTGCAGACTTTTTCCGTAACTATCGCCACGCCGCATTCAGGCGTGCGCTGTCCGATCTGTGCCGCTTCTACAATGTCAGGCTGCCCAGGATTGAATGGTTTGAGTATATCGATTGGGGAAAAACCGCGGGGAGGACCTTCGAGGACGGACGAATCCATCTGATTCACCCGGAGAACTGGAAACGCGGACGCATCTACAACAGTGAGCGGATGTGGATCCATACTCTCTACCATGAGATGGGCCATTACCTGCTCTGGAGCGACCCCGAGCGCAAGGCCGATATCTTTCAGCGCCGGATGGTACGTGGACTCAAGGAAGTTCGCCCCCGAAAGGATACGCCCCTTCTCGAAGCGAGCAGGCGCAAATCCTCG
>JBJKQX010000302.1:0-4063 GCA_046704965.1 Binataceae bacterium (SeqCode) | reverse complement strand
CCGCGGGTCCCGGAATCTTACGGTTTTCGACCCCGGCTACAGGCTCCTCCTTGCCCGGTTCGACGCGAAACATCGCCGCGGTTGCTTCCCTTGCCTGAGTTGGCGACAGGGTGTGAAGCGGCGGCATTCCTGCGGCAGCCATCTGTTCGAGTACTTGTGCAGCCTGAGGATCCAGCGGCATGGATTTTTCTCCCAATCGAAAAATTTGCCCCTCCCTCATGCGGGGCACCGTCCTCTTTTAGACCGCTCGAGACGGCCCGACAAGCCAAAGCGGTCAGGCGAGAAATGTGGCGAGTATGGTGGAGACACCGGGGGCGCCTTTGACATGCACGCCGCGAATCACGAGGCCTTCGCGTTCGAGCTTTTTCGCCGCTCTTTCGACCAGCGAATGCTCTATCCCCAGGACGCGCGCGATAGCACGCTCGTTTCCGATTGCTGCCACTTCGAAATAGCGCTTGAGGATAAAACGGGCGGCGTCGGTGGGCGAAATCCCGCGCGCTTCCTTGAGCGCGTCGGCCCATCGATGCTCCATCGTGTCCCACACGTAAGTGAACGGGTCGTAGCGCTCCTCGACCTTTAGCGCGAGAAATTTCTCCTGCAGCTCTTTCATCGCGCGGTCGAACTCGGCGCGACTCTAGGTCTGCGCATACCCGCTCGAAAGCTTGAGCGCGCGGGTTTCCGACGCGCCGCGCTTGGTGAGCGTATCCATCACCAGCTTGGCGCAGTGCCCGAGCATCCCGCGCCGGTAAAGCCCGACGTAGCCACCACGTTCGGCCCTGAGCCGCAGAAACGGACCCAGCATCTCGCGCGCGATGAAGCTCGGGCGCCCCGCCAGAGCCTTGCCGTAATAGGCCAGACGTCTCGCGGCGAGCGTGTCCTTGATTTGCCACGTCATGCCGATGGCGTAGTCGTGCTGGATATGCTCGGGAAGGGGTGGCTCGCGACGGCCGGAGATTGCTTCGCGCAGACACGGCAGTTGCAGACCGGCCGAGAACGCGGTGCAGAATCCGACATCGTTGATGAAGCCCAGGGCGGCGCGCTCGCCGGCGACGCGGCGCGACTTGATGCGGCGGAAATGATGGTCGCGGTGACGCTCCGTTGCTTCGAGCAGACCCGCGGACTCGTCCGCGCTCAGCCTTTGGCCAACGCGCGGTCCACGCATCCGCTGAAAATTCTCCGGTAATCGTCAGTGACGATGAGATGGCCCATGATGGTTTCGAGCCCAAGCAGCGCGCGAATCAGAAATACGCTGTGGTCGGGAGAATTGTAAATCTTGTTCTTTAGCGCGATCTCTCCGACCTTCTGCGCCTTGGCAACCGCATTGTACGTCATTGGGTCGTACGCGCCCTTGATGTAAACCGGCTCGAACAGGATATGGATTATTTCGACGATCGGACGCGGGTCACGTTTCAGGTCGATATACCCGAGCTTCGCCATCCCGGCACCGATCTCCTTGTCGTTATCATCAAGGATAGCCTTGGCAACCCGCAGATAAGTCTTCCTTTGCTCTTCGGTGAAGCGGCGGATTGAGCCGAAATCGAGAATGCCGATATGGGGATGGTAGGTGACCAGGAAATTGCCCGGATGGAAATCGGTGTGGAGCACGCCGAACTCGAAAATCTGGCGCCAGACCAGCTCCGAGCATTTGTGCGCGACCCATCGCCTCAGCTCCAGGTCCACACTCGGATTGAGCACATCGGTCAGCGGATAGCCTTCGATATGAGTCATCGTCAGCACGCGACGCGAGCTTAGATCCGGCACCGCTTCGGGAATCATGACCTCGGAATCGTCGGCGAACATCCTGCCGAACTCGGCCATGTTGCGCGCTTCGAGGATGTAGTCGAGTTCCTCCTTGAGGCGCACTTCCAGCTCGTTGTACATGGTCGCGGTATCGACCTTCTGATGCATCACGTCGCGCGCGATACCGCCCAACGTCCTGAGAAGAAGCTTGAGATTCAGGAGATCCTGACGTACCGCGCGGTCGATACCGGGGTATTGGATCTTTACGGCGACGTCGCGACCGTCCTTGAGGCGCGCGCGATGCACCTGGCCGAGCGAGGCGGCGGCGAAGGCGTTGCGATCGAAGCTCGCAAAGAGTTGCTCCGGTCGCTTGCCCAGCTCGCGCCTGACCTGCTCGGAGATCATCGCGTAATCCATCGGCGGAACGCCCGACTGGGTACTCCTGAGGACGTCAAGGGCCTCAACCGGAAGCAGGTCGTGACGCATCGCCAGCATCTGGATGAGCTTCAGGAATGCGCCGCGCAGCTGGCTGGAACTCTCGACGATACGACGCGCGTTGCGGATATGAGTTTCGAGCAGTTCCTTTTCGCGGTCGCCGGCATTCAGAAAAGGACGTCTTAGCGAGGTCCACAGGTAGCTGGTCCCGACCTGCGAGGCGAGCTCACCCATCTTTAACGCGCGCCGGGTGCGCCCACTGGTAACTTGCTGTTGTTGCCGCTTTGCCATCAGCCCTGCGCCTGACCGAGCCCCACGCGATTTATCAACGTGGCGGCCAGTGCCGCTCCGAAGCCGTTGTCGATGTTGACGACGGACACTCCGCTCGAACACGTGTTCAGCATCCCGAGCAAAGCCGCAAGTCCACCGAATGCTGTCCCGTATCCGACGCTGGTCGGCAACGCGATGACGGGTTTGTCGAGAAGTCCGGCCACCACCGAAGGCAGCGCGCCCTCCATCCCGGCGACGACCACGAGCACGCTCGCCGCGGTGATCGCTTCGAGGTTTGCGGTCAGGCGATGCAGTCCTGCAACACCCACGTCGTAGAGCCTGCGCACCCGGTTGCCGAACAGCTCCGCGCATAAGGCAGCCTCTTCCGCAACCGGCAGGTCGGACGTTCCCGCGCTGATAACCATCACGTCGCCGTGCCCAGACACATGCACGTGCTCGCTGACCAGCGTCGCGAGTCGCGCGTCGGGATAATAGACGAGACCTTTAAGCTTGCGCTTCAGCGCGCCCGCTTTGTCCGGGGAAACGCGGGTGATGATCAGATTGGCGCGGGCGCGGACCACCCGGCGTCCGATCTCGACCAGCTGCTCCACGCTCTTGCTCTCGCCGAACACCACCTCGGGCACGCCGCGGCGGATGTCGCGATGGTTGTCGATTTTTGCGAAGCCCAGATCCTCGAAAGGCAGATGCTTGAGGCGCTTCATGGCCGTGTTGGTTGTCATCCGGCCCGAAGCGACGTTTTGCAGGATTTCGCGGATCTGCTTCTCAGTCATTCTCGACGCGCGTGCTCAGCGCGCAGGGCATGACCAAGATTCATGACGATTTCACGCACCGCGCGCGCATCACTTCTTACCACCGTAATCATTACGTCGTCGACCTTGAGTTGTTCGCCGGCTTTCGGGATGTGTCCGAGGCGTTCCACTACCAGCCCGCCAATCGTAGCATATTCGTCGGCTTCGGGCAGTTTGAGTCCAAAGCGCTCGTTCAACTCGCCGACCGGAGCGCGCCCGAGAACCTTTATCGTGCGCCGATTCACGATACGCGCGATTTTCTCGGCGGTGTCATACTCGTCTTCGATCTCGCCGACAATCTCCTCGATAAGATCCTCGGCGGTCAGAATTCCCGAGGCGCCCCCGTACTCGTCAACGATCACGGCGATATGCTCACCCGTGCGCTGCACCGCGAGCAAAGCTTCGTCGAGCGGCATCGATTCCGGGAAATAGCTTACAGGCCGCATCACGTCGCTCACGGGACGTCCAAGGTCGGGAGCTTCGAGCAGGTCGAAGACGTGAACCATGCCCACGATGTCGGTTATGCGGCCGTGGAAGACCGGCAGCCGGCTGTAGCCCTCACGGCGCACCGTCTCGATAGCGGCGGCAAGCGGCATCTCGTCTGGCACCGCGACAACCCGCACCAACGGGACCATCGCGCGGCGCGCGTCACCGCGTGTGAAGCGAAAGATGCGGCTTATCATCTGGCGCTCCACCGGCAGGATCGCATCCGCCTGCGCTTCCGCCGCTCCCGCAAAGGCGGCGCGTCGCAGAAGAAGCAGCAGGTCGTCGCGGCTCAGAAACACGCTCTTCGTGCCGGCAGGAACGCC
>JBJKQX010000301.1:0-3508 GCA_046704965.1 Binataceae bacterium (SeqCode) | reverse complement strand
CGCGCAGATATTGCGTCGCAATAGAGATGCGGCATTGCTTAAGGCGCAAATCAAAAACGAAAAGGCCGGGCGATTGCCCGGCCTTGAGAGTTGACTGCCTCGCCAGCGCGGCGCGGCACCCAGTTGTTTCGTTATTCCGTTGTTTCAGTGCTCCAGATTCTTGAGCCCGGCTTTGGGCGCTCCGACCAGCGCGACCATCTTTCCCTCTGGCGCGCGGTTTTCGTAGAGCGCCTGATGGGACTCGGGAATCTCGTCGAATTTATAGGTTTGCGCCAGACACGGATCGATCTATCTCTCGAGGACGAGCTGATTGAACGCGTAGGCCTGTTGGTCGTTGGCGAAATGCGATCCCTGCAGGCGCTTCTGACGCATCCACAGGTAGCGCAGATCTACCACCGCGTTATAGCCGGTGGTTCCCGCGCATATGACCACCATCCCGCCCGTGTCGCACACGAAAATCGAGGTCGGGATAGTGTCTTCGCCCGGATGCTCGAAAACGATACGGGGGCTGCGCCGACTGCCCAGTGCGTCCCAGATGGCCTTGCCGAAATTGCGCGCGCCGGCCGCCCACTGGTTATACGCCTTGGCGTCCTTCCAGTGGGGCATCATCCCCCAATGGTCGAAGTTCTTGCGATTGATGCAGCCCTTGGCGCCCAGCTTCATACAGAAATCGAACTTGCGGTCGTCGCCGACCACTGCGATCGGAATTCCGCCTTCGGCCTTGACGATCTGTATCGCCATGCATCCGAGTCCGCCCGAGGCACCCCAGATCAGCACCACGTCGTTGGGTCGAACGGTATGCGGTGCCCATCCCATCAGCATCCTGTAGGCGGTCGCTCCGACCAGAGTGGGCGCTGCGGCTTCCTCCCACGTCAGATGCGCCGCCTTGGGCATGCACTGATGGCCCTGGACCTTTGTGAACTGCGCGAAACTGCCCCAGTTGGTCTCGTAGCCCCAGATTTTGAATGACGGGTCGAACATCGGATCCTCGCCCGTCTTGACTGCGTGGCAATTCGAATCCCAGGTTCCGCAATGGACCACGACATGATCGCCGACCCTGACGTTTTGGACTTCGCTTCCGACCGCATAGACGATCCCGGAAGCGTCGCTGCCGCCGATATGAAAATCGGACATGTCATGGTGGGATTTGTGGCGCGCCGCGATCACATTGACCGGCGAGCCCAGCGCGGCCCATACGTTGTTGAAATTGACGCCCGCGGCCATGACGTAAACCAGGGCCTCGTCGGGCTTGATTTCAGGAACGTCGACCTTTTCGACCTTGAAAGCGTCCTTGGGCTCTCCGAAACTATCCGCCCGGATAAGCTGGGCGTACATATGCTTCGGCACGTGCCCGACGGGCGGCGCTTCACCAATTTCGTATATTTCTTTGTGGCGCATCATGCTTACTTAGTGCGTTCATGCATAGGCTAGCCGCGTTCGATCGTTAAAACCAATAAATTCTTAAACCGTTCGGGGCATTTCTTTATCGTGCCGTGTCCGAGCTACCGTTTTTCCTCAGCCTCAACCCGGAGGGTCGAGGCGCGTCGAAGGTTGGAATTGACAGGCCATGTCTCCCTGTGACAACCAGTGGTTTGACAGGCGAAACACTAGCTACATCATTTGAAATGGCTTTGACAACCATCTAACGGCTGTTCAGTCAACGCGGCATCGTATCCCGTTCACGAGCCGCCGGCAGACGTGTTTGTGTTGACGGGAAACAACGGATTCCATAAAAAGGGCATCATTCTTGCCACGACGCCCGGCTCGATCTTTCGTCTCCAGGCTGTCCCGGCAAGTTTTTTTAGGCGGGCGGGAGATCATCCGGCGTTCGCGGCCGGCCCGCTTCATTATTAAAATTCAGGCATCAAGGGAGCCTTGGACGGATCACCATGGCGGTTCGCAAGATCGAGCACGGCCACTACTACGAGGATTTCGAAGTAGGCCACCTTTTCAAGCATCACTGGGGACGCACGATTAGCGAGGGCGACAACAGCCTCTTTTCCAGCGTCACCATGAACTTCAACCCCATCTACTTCAACCGCGAGTACGCGCAGGGCCTCGGTTACAGCGGCGTGGTGGTCAACCACATGCTGGTGCTTAATGTCGTCTTCGGTCTTTCGGTCGAAGACCTGAGCGAGCGCGCGATCGCCCATCTCGGTTACGAGAAGCTCAAGTTTCCTACGACCGTCTTCCCGGGCGACACGCTTACCGCGCAGTCCGAGGTTCTCTCCAAGCGCGAGACCTCGAGGCCGGATCGCGGCGTGGTCAAGTTCCGCACCATTGGCTTCAATCAAAGGGGTGAGAAGGTGCTCGAATATGAGCGTCCGGTTCTCATCCGAAAGCGCAATCCGTAGGAGTCTCAGGCCATGCCGTTAGTTACCGAGGAGCATGAGCACATTCGCAGCTCGGTGCGCGACTTCGTCGAGAAGGAAGTCAAGCCCATCGCCAATGAGCTCGACCGCAACAACCAGGAAATTCCCGAGCACATCCTGAAGAAGATGGCCGAGCTCGGCTACTTCGGCATCATCTTTCCCGCCGAAGAGGGCGGACTCGGACTCGACTATATCTCGATGACGATAGTCACCGAGGAGCTGTCGCGCGGATGGCTGTCGGTGGGTTCGGTCATGACCCGCAACCTGATTACCGGCTCACTGATCTCATCGAACGGCACCGAGGATCAGAAGAAGCGCTTCCTGCCGAAAATCGCACATGGCGAACTGTTGACCGCGGCTGCTTTCACCGAGCCCGATTCCGGTTCCGACACCGCCTCGTTCAAAACCCGTGCGGTGCGCGAGGGCGACGGATACCTGATCAAGGGTTCCAAGATGTGGTGCACGTTCGGCAATCGCGCCAACATCCTGACCGTGATGGTGCGGACCGACCCCGACGTGTCGAAACGGCACAAGGGTCTTTCGCTGCTGCTGTTCGAGAAGACTCCCGGCGACCAGTTCGCGCCGCCCCATCTGACCGGCTCTGCAATCCCGACCATCGGTTACCACGGGATGAAGAGCTTCGCGCTTCAGTTCGACGACGCCTACGCGCCCGCTGCCAATCTTATCGGCGGAGTCGAGGGACGCGGCTTCTACCAGTTGATGGCAACCTTCGAGGCGGCGCGAATCCAGACCGCAGCGCGCGGCGTAGGTGTCGCGCAGGCCGCCTTCGAGGTCGCAACCAAGTACGCACGCGAGCGCACCCAGTTCGGCCAACCCATAGGCGACTTCCAGGTCATCCGGCACAAGCTTGCCCATATGGCGGTCGAAATCGAGGCCGCACGCCAGCTTGCCTACTACGCGGCTTCGCAGAAGGACACGGGCAAGCGATGCGACTACGAGGCGGGGCTCGCCAAGCTGTTCGCGGCTGAGATGGCCGAGCGGGTCACGCGCGAAGCGATGCAGATACATGGCGGCTACGGCTATTCGATGGAGTTCGAGGCGCAGCGCTTCTGGCGCGACGCGCGGGTGCTGTCGATCTTCGAGGGCACCAGCGAAATCCAGGCCGAGGTCATCGG
>JBJKQX010000300.1:0-5539 GCA_046704965.1 Binataceae bacterium (SeqCode) | reverse complement strand
GACTCCACTTGCCCGATTCCTCCGAAAGGGCGAGCGTCGCGATCGTCTTGCCGGAAGCGATTTCGGGCAGCAGTCGCGATTTTTCCGCGTCGGTTGCGGCTTCGAGCATCGCACTTGCCGCCAGCGCGGCGCTGGCCATAAACGGTCCGCAATAGAGCACGCGGCCCATCTCTTCGAATACGATCGCCATCTCGACCGCGCCGAGATCCACTCCGCTGAGTTTTTCGGGAATCATCAGTCCGGTCAGCGACAGTTCGGACGCGATTCGCTCCCAGGTGCGAGCGTCGTAACCGCTCTCGGTCTCCATCAGCTTGCGGACGGTCGCTTCGGTGGATTCATTTTCAAGAAATCTGCGCACCGTCTGGCGCAGTTCTTCATGTTCCTGTGTGAACGATATTTCCATTTGTCTCTTCTCTGTGCTTCGAAGTGATGACTGCTATACGCGCCTTCATCCGTTGCGCGGAATCTGCTTCCACGGAACGTCCTTGTCAGAACGCGGTTCACCCGGCAGTCCGAGCACCCGTTCGCCGAGGATGTTCTTCATCACTTCGGAAGTGCCGCCTTCGATCGAGTTGGCCCGTGCGCGCAGGAACTGATATTTCGACAGCCCGACGCGGGATTCCTTTGCCCGCGAGGTCGGACGGCGCCGCGTGTAGCCAGGCTCGTAGATGAGCGAGTCGGCGCCGAGCACGTCCATCGCACATTCCCATATCTGCTTGTTGAGTTCGGCCTGAGCGAGCTTTGCCACGGATCCTTCGGGTCCAGGGTTGCCGGCCTTGCGCGCCGCGCGCGCGCGCTGACTGGTCATCCGAAGCAGTTCGGATTCGATATAGAGTCTGGAGATTCGGTCGCGCATCACGATTTCGGCCTCGGGCGAGAAGCGGTCTTTCTCGCGCGACTTCCATAGACTCATCAGGACGCCGATCGATCCGCTGCCCTTTCGTGGCGCGCCCGCGCCGCCGATCGCGGTGCGCTCGTTCATCAGCGTGGTGATCGCGACCTTCCATCCCTCGCCCTCGCGGCCCATCATGCGGTCGGCGGGAATTTTTACGTCGGTCAGGAAAATCTCGTTGAACTCGGCCTCGCCGGTTATCTGATAGAGCGGGCGCACGTCGACGCCGGGGCTCTCCATATCAATCAGAAAGTAGGACAGTCCCTTATGCTTTGGCGCGTCGGGATCTGTGCGCGCGAGAAGCATCCCCCATTTCGAAAGATGTGCGAGGCTGGTCCACACCTTCTGTCCGTTCACGACCCAGTAGTCGCCCTCCCGCGTCGCGCGCGTGGCGAGCCCCGCCACGTCGGAGCCGGCGCCGGGTTCGCTGAAAAGCTGGCACCAGATATCTTCGCCGGTGAAGATTCGCCTGAGCAGGTTTTTCTTCATCCATTCGGTACCGTGAGTCAGCACCGTAGGCGCGCCCATCCCGATACCGATCGCGTTGATCATCAAGTCGTCGTAAGTGGTTTTGGTGTGTGTCGCGAGTTCATCCGCGACCACAGACTGAAAACCGGGGCTGATACCCAGCCCGCCGTAACCTTCGGGAAAGTGTATCGACGCAAGACCGTGATCAAACTGTTTGCCGCGGAACGTGAACTGATCGTCGCGATCCGGATGCGCCTCTTCGAGCAACTTCCGCACGCGGGCGCGAATATCTTCTTCGGTGATTTCTCGGGCCATCATCAACTCCTTGCGAACAGATCAGATATCACATCCTTCGGGATGGCTAGAAGCAGGCAAACGCCGCATTGCCCTCAGGCTAGCGCATCTCAAATCCGTGTCGCCACTTCTTCAGCCCAATCCGGACGCGACTATGTATCGGACGGAATCATGTTGACACCGATTGATACGCTGCGAAAAGGGGCGAGGACATGCCGCATTTGCTTTCGATCCTTGTCTCGCCGCCTCGCCGTGCGTTGGCACATCAGGTGCTTATCCACTTCGGGGACAAGGGGAACCCACTTAAAATTTAGCGCCAACAGACCTGACAAGGGGCACAACGTGTCAGTGGCGGGATTCGGATCAGTCCACGAGTCATCGTGTCGCTGAACGCGACGCTTTCGTTTTGACGCGTTCGCATCACCCCTCATGACGGTTTGTGCAGCCTTGGAGTTGTGTCGCCCGCTCGCCTGCGCATGGCGCAAAGGAAGGAGGTGCCATGGACTTCGGAATGCTGCATTTGTTCGAGAATCCCATAGGCAAGACCGAGCATCGAATCGTGAAGGAACAGTTGTCGCTGATGCAGGCGGCGGAAGACTTGGGCTTCGATTCGATCTGGCCGGCCGAGCACCATTTCACCGAGTACGGCTATTGTGCGTCGCCGGCGGTGACGCTCGGTGCGATGGCGTCGGTCACCAAGCGCATTCGTCTCGGCACGGGCGTGGTGGTATTGCCTTTCAACCACCCGATCAGGCTTGCCGAGGATTACGCGATGCTCGATCTCATGAGCGACGGACGCATCGACTTCGGTGTCGGGCGCGGCTATCAGCCTAACGAGTTTCGCGGTTTTGGAATCGATCAGGAAAAATCACGCGGCATCTTCAACGAATCGCTCGAAGTAATACTGCAGGCGTGGACGCAGGACCGGGTCAATTTCAACGGTGTCCACTTCAAGTTCGAAGATCAGCCGGTACGGCCCAAGCCTCTGCAAAAGCCGCATCCGCCGGTATGGATGGCGAGCCTGAGCGAGGCGACATTCTCCATTGTCGGAAAATGGGGATTCAACCTTCTGTGCGCACCCGTGTTCGGCTTTCAGGGCAAGGCTGCGGACGACCTGATTATCAAATACCGCGACGCGTTACGCTCCGGCGGCCATGATCCTGCGACTCGCAAAATTGGCGCGCTATGCATGGTCTATTGCGCAGATACC
This sequence comes from Binataceae bacterium (SeqCode), assembly GCA_046704965.1. GTDB lineage: Bacteria > Desulfobacterota > Binatia > Binatales > Binataceae > DTIX01. The sequence goes on along the minus strand of JBJKQX010000300.1, from coordinate 2,675 downwards.
ACCGAGCAGGCGCGGCGTGAATTCGCCGACCCGGTGCTGTGGTACTACCGCACAATAGCCAAATACGTTGCCCCGCAGGTAGGACAAGCACCGGTCAAGAGCTACGAGCTGTATACGAAGACGCGCGATCTCGCCAGCACGATCACATGGGAGCAGTTGCTCGAAGCAGGCGCCGTGATCTGCGGTGATCGCGATCACTGCGTCGAGCAGATTCGCAAGATTCGCGATCGCTTCGGCGTCAGTTTGATGCTGTGTTGGACGCGGCTCGGCGGTCTCGACCATCGCAAGGTGCTGAAGAGCATGGAGCTGATGCAGAAATACGTCATCCCCTATTTCAAGAAGGAGCAACCAGCGGTTAGCGGACCGGAAGCCACCACGGCGTGAGGACTTCGACGGCGGACGGTGCGGGCAGGCACGGAAACGCAATCCCCGTCCACCGCCAAACGTCTGTCCCACAAAAAATGCGACGTCCGGAGCCCCCCGGACGTCGCGCCTTCCAGAGTTGCTGCCCCGGCACTCAAGCTGAGGCAGCAGCTCAACCAATTCTTTTATTGAACGCCCGGGCGCACCCGGCACGATGCTCCCGCCGGCCCGCAGCTATGCTTCCAGAGCGAAGCCGTCATATCCCGCCGCCGCGACGCTCTTGATCTTCTCGTCGTACGTGGCGAGGCCGCCCACGTACGGCATGAAGATCCGCGCCTTGCCGGGAATGTTCGCGCCCAGGTACCAGGTGTTCGCCTTCGGCATGAGCGTCATGTTCGCGACCTCGTTCACATGATCGACCCATGCGTCTTCGGCCTCGTGCGTCGGCTCGATCGATTTGATTCCCTTCGCGTCCAGATAGGTGATGCAGTCGGTAATCCAATCGACATGCTCTTCTATCGCAACGATCATGTTACACAGGACCGACGGGCTGCCGGGGCCGGTGATGTAGAACATGTTCGGAAAACCGGCCGAGCACAGGCCCAGATAGGTCCGCGGTCCGGCGGCCCATTTGTCGCGAAGCTTGAGCCCGTCTTTGCCTACGATGTCGATGCGCAGAAGCGCACCGGTCATCGCGTCGAAACCCGTCGCAAAAACGATTGCGTCGAACTCGTATTCCTTCCCGCCGGTCAGCACTCCCTTGCGGGTTATTCTCTCGATCGGCGCTGATTTGACGTTAACGAGTTCCACGTTCGGTCTGTCGAACGTTTCCAGATAGTTGGTATCGAGACACGGCCGCTTGGTGCCCGCCGGATAATCCTTCGGTATCAGCAACTCCGCATTGGCGGGGCTTTTGATACGCTCCCGCATCCGCTTGCGGGCATAGTCAGAGGCGTAGCTGTTCGCTTCGTCACTGCTCAGGAGATCGTTGAAGGACATGTAGAATGCCAGCCCGCTCATATTCCATCTGTGCTCGAACTCGCGATTGCGCTCCTCGGGCGTCACCTCGAGCGCGGACATCGGGTTGGGCTTCGACTGGAGAATCCCATTACCCGTGGTCATCGCGAATTTGCGGCCCTCAAGCAGCGTCTCCTTCGTCTTCTTAATTTCCTCGGCGGTCAGAGTTCGATTACCCGCGGGGATAGTGTAATTCGGTGTACGCTGAAAGACCGCAACGTGCGCGGCCTGCTCGGCGATTACCGGAATGGACTGAATTCCCGACGAACCGGTGCCGATGACGCCTACGCGCTTGCCGGTGAAGTCGACGCCTTCATGCGGCCAGTCACCCGTGTGGTAGGTTTCACCCTCAAAGTCTTTCAGCCCTTCGAAGTCGGGCACGCTCGCTGCCGAAAGGCAGCCGGTCGCCATGATGCAGTACCTGGCGCTGAACCGGTCGCCCCGATCCGTTTCGACCGTCCAACGGCCGGCGTCGTCGTCATAGACGGCCGAGGTGACACGAGTGTTGAACTGGATGTCGCGGCGCAAATCGAGCTTGTCGGCCACATACTGCTGGTAGCGCAGAATCTCGGGCTGTGTGGCGTAACGCTCCGTCCACTGCCACTCGCGCTGGATTTCGTCGGAAAAGGCGTACTGGTATTCAAGGCTTTCCACGTCGCAGCGCGCGCCCGGATAGCGATTCCAGTACCACGTGCCGCCGACATCGGCGCCCGTCTCAATTACCCGAACCTTCCGCTTCAAGCCGCGCAGCCGGTGAAGCATGTACATGCCCCCAAAGCCTGCCCCGACCACTATGACGTCGAATTCCTGGGTCTTGCTACCTTCGGTCACTGTGACGTTTTTCTCCGTTTGCTCGTTCATTGATCGCCGCCGACAAGTCCGGATCGTTAGCTCACGACGATCCGTCCTAAATTGCCTGATTCCTGACGCTAGTCAAGGCGCGGGCTGTTGCGCCAACAGCGTTCATAATTATTCATTCTATTCAGATCGATTATCTCCGATCTATTGTGGAAATCGCAATTTACGCGACCGACCGCTGGCCCCTTCCTCGGGCAAAGTGCCCGCGACATCGGCTAGGCTTGCACATCCGAGTTCACCCTCGTGAGCGTAGCCTCGCCTTCCGACTCTCAGCGAGGCCGGTACACCGTCACCGGGCGCGGGTTTCGCATCCATTCGGGTTGGCGACGCCACGGCCGACCCGCCTCAAAGCCGCCGTCCACCACGAACGCCTGACCCGTGACGAACGTCGAACGGTCACTGGCGAGAAACAACGCCATCTCGGCGATGTCGCGTGG
>JBJKQX010000299.1:0-10432 GCA_046704965.1 Binataceae bacterium (SeqCode) | reverse complement strand
ATATGTGCCGCAGGGACAGCCCGGGCACGATCCGGGCTGGCTCTACCGCTTGAACGTTTTGAAGATGTACCGAGGTCCCGCACATTCCCGCATCGAGGTCTACACGGAAAATAACAGTGCGCGGCTTCGCCTGAACAAAGGCCAAGCATACCTATTGTTTGCGTATAGAACCGGCGATGTCTTGGAGATCAACGGCTGCGGTGGCCTTACCCCCTGCGGTATCCCATTCATAACTTAGTGTCGGACGAGGACATGCAGCAATTGTGGTCGAGACTGCTGGCAGGTGAAGCAAATGCACCCGGAACATTTTCTAAACGAACGATCAATCTTCTTGCCGACCTCGATAAGAGCGATGCAGAACTTTTCAAAAGCTTCTGCGGATATTGCTGGATGTTTGGCGAGGCTACGCCCCTGATATTCGAGGTTAGGGACGCCATATACGGGAAAAGCGGAATTACTTTCGCTACTGCTTCTCACTTGGAATCGTTAGGGCTGGTTCGCTTTGAAAACATTGGATACGTCCGGAGCGGTCTCCCGGATAAATTTGTCATGTATTACTATGGTCGTCCGCTAAACCTGCAAAAGCAGCCGGGCGCCAGCGAAGATCTTCCAATCGGCCAGGCGCTCTTGACAAACGCGGGGACTCAACTAGCAAGGATATGCGGAGGCGCGCCGGTCGATGGTTTTTACGAATACGCCATAGAACAGTTCAAGAAGAATAACTACTCGGCTGTTTAGATCCAAAAAGCCGGGCGAGGTGCGGACACACGGAGTGACGTCATCACCTGACGTCGGTCATACTTCGCCCAGTGCCCATGCCCGGATCAGATGATGTGCGATCGCGATCGACGGTGGCACCTGTATGCCGTCGACGCGCTTTCCCAAGACCAGTTCGCGCGCGAGGCTGCGCTCCAGCCATCGCACCTCGGCCAGTTCGTTGTCGTCCACCTTCACGTCGCGGCTCTCCGCCTTCGCGAAACATCCAATCATCAGCGACGACGGGAACGGCCACGGCTGGGTGGCGTAATAGGTCACCTCGCCGACCCTCACCGAAGCTTCTTCCATCAGTTCACGCCGTACCGCTTCCTCTATCGTTTCGCCCGGCTCCATGAAACCCGCCAGCGCGGAGAACATCGCGGGCGGAAAATGCTTGCCGCGTCCTACGAGGCACGCGTCGCCGTCGGTCGCGAGCATGATGACGACGGGATCGACTCGCGGAAAATGCTCGGCGTTGCATTTGTCGCACAGGCGCCGATAGCCAGCGTCCATCATTTTGGTCGGCGCGCCGCATTTCGGGCAGAAGCCGTGGCGCTGATGCCAGTCGATGAGAGCTTTTGCCTGCGCGATGATCGCCGCGTCCCTGACGGAGACGATTTGCGCCGCCATCCGAGCGTCGCGGAAGTGGCCGAGTCCGGCTAGCGGTCCTTCCTTGGCGGGGTCTTCGGCTTTGGAAATGTCGATCGCAAATATCGCCGTGTCACTGTCCAGTCCGAGAAACACGCACGTAGTTTCATCGTCCGCCAGCGAATCGGCAACTTCCGGTCGCAACAGGCCAAGCTCGGTCGGACCTGACGACGTGTCCGGGCCAAGAAGAAGCGGCGCCAGGCGCCATAGCGGAAGCACGAGCGAGGACGGGTCGCGGCGTTTGGCGGCGATCCAATCAGAGTCGGTACGTTTTTCGCTCGCGCGATTAAGAGGGTTGCCCGCAAAAGGAATCATTCACGTCTCCACGATAGCGGCCTCGTAACGTGAGGCTGATGCATGCGTTCCGGTCCAACAAAGTAGCCGGATTTCGTGAAGGATTGCACGCGCAACGGGGGATCGCGTTTCAGCCGATCGAAGCACCGCCCGGTTGTGGAAGGATCGCGGCCGCGTCGCGCGGTTCTCGTCGAGCGTTTGGCAATGCTATGTATCGGTTTCGATTTTTGATGCGTGACATTTGGAAAACTGGTTTCTCTGTCGTCAGAAAAAGGGTGGGGGGACTGACCGTGCGTAAACGTCATCTTGCTCTGTTCATCTTTGTGGCCCTCGTCACCGCAATCTCCACGACGTCGAATACCTGCGCCAAGGCCAAGGTCGATCCGTCGCTGTATCAGGCCTTGCACTGGCGTTTTATCGGCCCGTTCCGTGGCGGCCGGGTGCTGACCGTGACAGGTATCGCGGGCGACAACCGGTATTTTTATTTTGGCGCGGTCGACGGGGGCGTCTGGGCCACGAAAGATGCGGGGCGCACGTGGCATCCGATTTTCGACAGCGAGCCGGTCGGCTCTATCGGCGCTTTGGCGGTCGCGCCGTCCGACCCGAGCACCATCTACGTCGGCACCGGCGAGGCGGACATGCGTTCGGACATCGCCCAGGGCGACGGCGTCTACAAATCCATCGACGGCGGCCGGCATTGGACTCATCTTGGTCTTGCCGACACGCGCCAGATTGGCAGCATCCTGGTCAATCCCCGCAATCCCGATATCGTGTTTGTCGCCGCGCTCGGACACGCGTACGGCCCCAACGCGGAGCGCGGTGTCTTTCGCTCGACGGACGGCGGCAGGCGCTGGACCAAGGTGCTGTTCAAGAATGACAACACCGGGGCGGTCGACCTCGCTTTCAAGCCCGGCGACCCGAGCACGATTTACGCCGCGTTATGGCAAACGCGGCGCCCGCCCTGGAGCGTCTATCCGCCTTCGAATGGACCCGGCAGCGGGCTCTACGTCTCGCATGACGGCGGTGAGCACTGGACTCAGATCAAGGGCAACGGGTTCCCGGACCATCCGGGACGAATCGGTATCGCGCCGGCGCCGAGCAAGCCGGACAGGGTTTACGCCATCGTTGACGCGCTACACGGCGAGGGCGGCCTGTATCGCTCGGACGACGGCGGGGTGCATTGGATTCACGTTTCGTCTGACGTGCGTATCTGGAAGCGTGGATGGTATTTCTGCAGCGTCACCGTCGATCCCAAAGATGCGAACCGCGTTTATGTGATGGACACAATCATGCTGCGCTCGGACGATGGTGGCCGGCATTTCATCGCATTGAAGGGTGATCCCACCGGCGACGACTTTCACGAGTTGTGGATCGATCCGACCGATCCGGACCGGCGAATCCTGGGTACCGATCAGGGTGCCGTGATAACGCTCGACGGCGGCAAGACATGGAGCAGTTGGTATAACCAGCCGACCGCGCAGATATACCATGTCAGTACTGACAATCGTTTTCCGTATTGGGTATATGGCGCGCAGCAGGATTCCGGCGCGGTCGCTCTGCCGAGCAGCGCGGACGGCGGCGACGGTATCACGATGGAGCAGTTCCACGAGATTACCGCCGGCGGCGAAAGCGGCATGATAGCGCCCGATCCCGACAACCCGCATATCGTCTATGGCGACCGGGTCGCAAGACTCGACACGCGCACCGACCAGACCCGCGACGTCGATCCGACGCTCGCCTATCCGAAAATCCATTTCCGCGGTGCGTGGACGTTGCCGCTGGTGTTTTCGAAGCGCGACAAGAAAGTTCTGTATTTTGCCAATCAGCGTCTGTTCCGCACCTCGGACGGCGGCAATCACTGGACGGTAATCAGTCCCGATCTGACGCGGGCCCATCCGGGAATACCGCCGAATCTCGATGGGCCGACAGCGGCGGATTACGACCCGGTAAGCAAGCGTCGCGGTGTCATCTATACGATTGCGCCTTCGCCCCTGCACGCGGGCTCGCTATGGGTCGGAACCGACGACGGTCTGGTATGGCGCACCGACGACGGCGGTCGGCATTGGAGTCAGGTTACGCCCGAGGCACTGACGCCATGGTCGAAGATTGCCGGTATTGAGCCGTCTCATTTCAATCCCGATGTCGCGTATCTGGCCGTCGACCGCCATCGTCTCGACGACGACTCGCCTTATATCTACCGCACCGAAAACGGCGGTCGAAGTTGGACCCGAATCACCACCGGCATTCCCAAAGACAGTTTTGTCAACGTGGTACGTGAGGATCCCGTTCACAGGAGACTCCTATACGCCGGTACTGAAAAGGGTATGTACGTATCGTTCGACGACGGGGCGCATTGGCAGTCGCTTCAACAGAATCTGCCGATGACCTCGGTGCGGGACATCGACGTGCACGGAAACGACTTGGTGATCGCAACGCACGGTCGCGGCTTTTGGATCATGGACGACATTACTGCGCTGCGTCAGATGGACCGGGCGCGCACGGACGAGGTTGTCCTGTTCAAACCGGCCGTGGCAATTCGCGTACGTCCGACCCGCTACCGGGGCACGCCGATGCCGAAAGACGAGCCGGTGGCGAAGAATCCTCCATACGGCGCGATAATCGATTACTCACTTCCAAAGGGAATCAAAGGTCCCGTGATACTGACCGTGCTCGACGCGCGGGGGCACAAAGTCTGCTGCTTCAGCAGCGCGGACAAGCTGACGCCGCCCAACCCTGCCACGCTCAAGTTCGCGCCCGAATGGGTGCGCCGTCCGACGGTTTTATCGACGGCGCCGGGGATGCATCGTTTCGTCTGGAACCTGCGCTACCCGAAACCGTTCGCCAAGCCGCGCGGCGCGTCGCAACCCGACGGTGTGTGGGCTCTGCCGGGTGAGTATACAGTTGAGTTGACGGTCGACGGTCGCGTGTACCGCGAAGCTCTGACCGTCAAACCCGACCCTCGTGTGAAAATCTCGCAGGCGGCCTTGCGGCGCCAGTTCGTGCTCGCGAAGAAGGTGGCGTACGCATCGGGTCAGGCGTTTGCAGCCTGCGCCGAGGCGACGCGATTGCTTAGAGCGCTTGCGTTGCGAGAGGCAACGGCCAGAGCGATGCGTGGCGAAATCGCCGCCCTGACGGCCCGCGCTCAGGATGTGTCAGGCGTTACGCTGCACCACAATCCGCGTGAGCTGATGCCTCCGACGCCGCGCTACACCAATAGTCTGCGCGCCATTTCGACAAGACTTAAAAAACTCGAACGCGCCGTTGACGGAGCTGACGCCGATCCCAGCCGGGACGACCTGAGGTCATGGGCGATACTGTCGAAAGAGCTGGCGGGTGCGCTTCGTTCCTGGCAGCAGTTGAAACAGGGCGACCTGGCTGCACTCAATTCAAAGTTGACTGCAGCCGGTGTGAAACCCGTCGCCTTGTGATTGCTTGAATCAGATCCTGGTTTGCGGAGCTTTGCCTTCCGGCCAGCCCGGTACTCCGTTGTCGAGCGGGACTTTCGCGGCCTTGAGGAACACGGCGAAGAATCGCCAGTTCGCTGTCACCGCGAGCAGTTCGACCAGTTCTGGCGCCTCGAATGAACGCGTCAGGGCGTCCCATGTCGATGCGGATATCTCGGTTCCTTCGAGCAGCTCGTCGGTGAGCTTGATAACCGCGCGGTCGCGCTCGTTGAACGATTTGCACGAATCCGGATTGCGCACGCCGAGAATGTCTTCGTCTGAAATCTTGAGCCGCTTCGCGATAGCCACGTGCTGGCAGAATTCGTACTCGGACCCGGTGCGCCATCCGGTTCGCAGAATTACCAGCTCGCGCACTCGTTCGTCGAGCGAGCCTTCGAAAAGCAGGGTCGCGAGAAGCTTTCCGACCGCTCCGGCGACTTTGGGGTTGTTCAGCATGCATCGAAACGCGTTGACGCGCGTCAGGTCCTCTCGGACTCCGACTTCGGCACCGCGCCGTTTGGACTCTTCGACCTCAAGCAGTGGAATCATTTTTGTGTTCCTTTGAGACTTCGAATTCTCGTGTCGGGGATTGCCGTCTCTTAGCACATCGGCTGTCCGCCCGAAAAATTAATCGATTGCTTGACGTATCCTTTTATTCGCATTCGCCGGAACTTCGACGTGATGTCTCTCGCGTTCAAACAGGCTGCTTGACGCTCGGTTTACGACAACGCTAAGACTCAATTGCTTGGTAGGACGCTCCGACGTAAATCGATCGCCGCAGCACGCCTTGAGATTCGACAAGGCCGTTCGCTGATCGGCTACTGGCTTTCGCTCTGGCAAGAGCGACGGGTGACGCGCCCGCCGAACCGCCCTGGAGGATTGCGAGGATGGAATATCGCGATTTTGGCCGCACGGGGATCAAAATCTCAGCTATCGGAATAGGATGTTGGGAGATAGGCGGAGGTTACGGCAGTATCGAGGAAACCGACTTCATCAAGGGCGTAAACCGCGCGCTCGATCTCGGGATCAATTGTTTCGACACCGCCGAAGCCTACGGTTTCGGAGCTTCGGAAAAATCGCTCGCAAAGGCGCTTGGCGCTCGTCGCAAAGAGGCGGTGATAACTACAAAGTTCGGCATCGGTTATCCCGAAGCGCCCGGATATCGCGACAGCACTCGGGCGCGCGTGATGGCCTCGATCGAGAAAAGCCTCACCAATCTCAATACCGACTACGTCGACGTGTACCTCGTACACTGGCCCGATCCGAATACTCCCCTTGAAGAAACGACGCGTGCGCTCGACGACCTGGTGAAGCAGGGCAAGGTACGTGCGGTTGGAGTTTCCAACTTCCGTCTGCATCAGATCGAGCAGAGCATGCGCACGCGGCGCGTCGACGTTGCGCAGTACTGCTGGAACATGCTCGACCGTCGCATGCAGACGGAGATTTATCCTTACCTTCGCGAGAATGGCGTGGGCGTGATGGCGTACGGATCGCTCGCCTACGGGATGCTGACGGGAGCGTTTACCGAAGAGATGGATTTCGGTTCCGACGACTGGCGTGCGCGTCGCGGGCGACTGGGCAATATCAACCTGTTCCAGCATCTGTTCGGCCCCGACCATTTTCTGAAGAACCTGCGCGCGGTGGAGGAGTTGAAGGCGATGGCGCAGCGCTACGGCAAGAGCATGGCGCAGTTCGCCCTGCGCTGGACGCTCTCGAATCCCGTCGTCAGCACGGCGCTTGTAGGATGCCGCAATCAACGCGAGGTCGAGGACAACGTGGGTGCGATCGGATGGTCGATATCCGAGGCGGACATGAAGGAAATCGACGCGATTTTCGCGCGCCACGGCGTCAACACTGTGCCCGACGCATGGCTCGAGACTGAGTAACTACGGGTCAACGCAACAGGAGGCGAATATGCCTGTCCAGAAGTTCTCGCCGATGGTGAAGGATTTTCCGACGTTCGATTGCGACGCCCACGTGGCGGAGCCGCCCTGGTTGTGGGAGCGCGCAAAGGACAATCTGACCAAAGAGGAATTCGAATCGCTCAGAGAATCGATCTGGTTCGATACCGCCAGCCAGCAGTTGATAGTCAACGGCAAGGCAAACACCGGACTCGGTTCGCAACGTATCGGCGGGACTCCGGGCGCGATTAATGTACTCAGTCTCGCAGGTCCGGGTCTCAAGCACGACATCCAGCGCGCTATCAACGTGCGCAATCTCAATCCGAAGACTGCGTTGACCAAAGAGCAGGCCGATTACCTTGACCACAAGGGAGCATATCGGCCCGAAATGCGGCTCAAGGATATGGATGTGCAGGGTATAGATCAGGTGATGATCATCCCGAGCGATATCGATACCTATCCATGGGTCCAAAGCGCGACCGGCGCGCGCGCGATATGCAAGGCATACAACGACTGGGCGTATGAGTATTGTCAGGCGGACCCCGAGCGACTGTACTTTGCGGCGCTGCTGCCGATGCAGGATCCGAAGTTCGCCGAACAGGAAGTGCGGCGCGTCGCGGCGCGCGGATGCCGCGTCGGGCTGGTGCGCCCAATCGATGCGATGGGCAACTATCCCATCCAGCCGAAGTTCGCGCGCGTATGGAGCGCGATGGAAGAGACCGGGATGGTCTACGGGATGCATCCGTTTCCGGCGTTCGGGATGCTCAAGCCGCCCGGCTACACGGAGCAGTACTCGGGCGCGGAACTGATCGGCCTGAGCGCCACCACCGCACAGTTACCGCACATGTTTTTGGTAAACGTGCAGGACTTCCAGGCCGAGGCGTCGCTATGGGTCGTGATGGTTCTGATGTCGGGGTTCTTCGAGCGTTACCCGAAACTCAGGGCTGCCGTGTTTGAGGCCTCATCGACATGGCTAAGCTTCGTACTCGACGAATGCGATAAGGCCTACAAGCTCTACCGCAACGACCGCAGGCTTCCTCCTTTGAAGCGGTTGCCGAGCGAAACTTTCTTCGAGCATTGCGTGACCGGGTTCGAGGGTGACGAGGCGCCGCCGTCGCGCCTGCCGGAGTTCTACGAGAACATCCTCGCATGGTCGTCCGACGTCTACCATCACGACGGCGACGACGCGTGGCGCGCGATCGACACGATGCGCAAGTGCGAACTGCCCGAGCGCTATCAGGCCGGATTCCTCGGCGGGAACGCCCGCAAGCTCTACAACGTCGAGCCGCCACGAAAGTTCATCCGCGAGCGTGTGACCGAAATCGAGCGCCCGGACTGGTGGCCCACCGACGAAGAAGTGAAGGCGTCACTCAGACCGGAAGCCGCCCTTCGCCGTCCGTAGCGGCAAGATTCGTGTGGGTGGATATGGCGAGGACACTCCAATACGCGAAGCTTCAGGTGCAAGCGCGATGAGCAACAAGACATTTCCGGTTTTCGACGGCGATTCGCACGTGGTCGAGCCGCGTGAGTTGTGGGAAAAATATCTCGAGCCCGAGTATCGGACGCTGGGCAAATTCGCCCTCTGGCGCGAAGAGGGCAGACTCGGCTCGTATCTAAAGGTCAACGGAAAGGTTTTCCGCGACACCATGAATTCGAATATCCCGCGCCACGCGATTTGGCGCCCCGGGATGACGTGGGAATCGGTCGGAGAACTCGATCCGGATAGCCGCCACGCTCCGACCGAAGGCGCGTCCGATCCCATGGCGCGTTTGCGCGACATGGACGCGATGGGCGTCGACGCCGCGCTTCTGTACCCGACCTGGTTCGCGGAAGGATTCCATCTGATCGAAGATCCCGACGTCGCATACGCACTCGCACGCGCCTATAACAACTGGATAGCCGATTTCTGCCGCGCCGCTCCCGATAGGCTATTCGCCGCCGCGATGGTTCCGCTGCAGAATATGGACTATGCAATCGACGAACTGCGCCGCGTCGCGAAGATACCGTGCTTTCGCGGCGCGTTCATCCGCCCGATGTTCGTCGAGGGGCACTACTTCACGCATCCGTATTACGAGCCGTTGTGGTCGGAACTCGAGAGCCTGGGTCTCACTGCGGCAGTGCATTCGGCCGCGGGGCTTTGGAATCCCGAATGGACTTCGCACGGCCCGTTCTTTGAGAAGGTCAAGAACCGGATGAATCAGCACTATGGACTTATGCTGAACGGCGGTGGTGGACCTTACGCCGGAGGCGGCGCCACGAGCGGCTTTGCCGTAACTGCCAGCCCGCCGCTCGGCCATCCGATCGCCCCGATTATTTCCTACTGGCTGGATAATCATATGTTCGTCGCTGCGGCGATGATCGGCTTCACCGTGATGCAGCGATATCCGAACATGAAGGTCGCTGTCGCGCATGGGAAGGCGAGCTGGATGGAGGAAGTTCTAGAGAAGATGGAATCGTCGACCCGCACGATCCCGCTGTTGCACCATTACCCTGTGCGCACCGACACGGAAGAGATGTGGGATGAGGGAAAGGTGATGCTCGGCTTCGACGCGGAGGAACGGTTGATTCGCAAACTGCCCGAAGAGTTCGCGTCCAAGGTGATATGGGGTTCGCGCTATCCCCATCACGACACCACCAGCGCCAGGGACGCGCTCGCGATGCTGCGCGAGTCGAACGTCGCGGAGTCCACGATCGCGCGCATGATGGGAAGCAACGCGGCAGAGCAGTTCGGGGTAAACCTCAAGAATCGCTCGAAACATTGATACGCGAGCCGATGGAAGACCGGTTGCGTCGATCGCCACGCCGCGTACTGCCATCGGACTTTAGGAACAATCTGCTTGCGCCGCCAGGATTCGTTCGATGGCAAAACCTAAAGCATTTGATGAATTACCGGAGATACCCGGCCTCGGGATGCGCCACGCGTGGGAGGAATTCGGCAACAACGATTCCCTGGGCAGTATCAACCTGCTGACGCCGGAACGCGTGGTCGCGGGCGCCGCCCTGATACGCACCGGCGAGATGATTTCGCTCGACCTGCCGCTGAATATGCCCGATCCACCGATGTTTGGGCGCAAGCCGTACACGCATGACGTTTTCGCCCTTAGCCGCAACGAGATGGATGACCGGCTCGACGGATTCCATCCGCAGGCGTCCACCCAGTGGGACGCGCTCGGTCACGTCCGCTGCCGTGAGCATGGTTATTGGGGCGGCCGCACCGAGAACCCGAGCACCGGTCACAACGAAATCGGAATCGAGCGATGGACCGAGCACGGGATCGCGGGACGCGGAGTATTGATCGATGTGAGCGGCTGGTTTCGCGAGCAGGGAAGGACGTTCGACCCTTTCGAGCCCGTGATGATTACCGCCGAGGAGCTTGCCGCTGTGCTGCAG
>JBJKQX010000298.1:0-2669 GCA_046704965.1 Binataceae bacterium (SeqCode) | reverse complement strand
GCGATGTTGATCCGCTCGGCAGGATAAGCGTCCGGCAGCAGGCCCGGTTTCGCCGCGACATGGCCGCTCTCGGGGTTGATCTTGCGGAGCAGGGTAGCCATCCGTTTCGCGGAAACAGGGTGAGCGTCGCGCTTAACCGCCTGTTCGCCGGTTATCTTGGGAGCGCGGCCTAAACCGGGCGCAGCATATCCGCGTAGGACACTCCGATAAGATTCGCCCGACGCACGCCAAGGGCGTCCAACAACTCGTCGACTTCGTCACGGCTTGCAGCAAGCGTGGCGTTCTCGCCCAGCACCGCTTCTATTTCACCGAATGACCCGAGACCGTCGACGGCGTCCAGGTGCAGCCGCACGTTTTGCTTGGTAAGCAGCGCGCGTTCCTTGCGCACCTCAGCCAGAGTACCGAGAGCCGCGGCCAGAATCTCGCGCATCTGCTCGGGATCGCCACGCCGCATAATCTGATAGTTCGAGAGTTTCAGATCGTCGCTCGGCTCGCGCCCGTAGTGGATAAGCGTCGCCTCGGCGCGCTTTTCCGATCGCTCCTGGCGCAGCTTCAGCTTGCCGCGCGCAACCCGAAAGAAAACGTCGTGCTGACGAAGCACGCCCATGAATTGGTAGCCGAGCGATTCCGCCGTCCGGCGTGCCCGCTCCAGGTCGGGAAGCTTGAATTTGGCCTCAAGATTCTGCACCGCTCCTCCTCCATCTCGTCGTCCGAGCGTGCCTCATCACCAGCGCGCCAGTTGTTGACTTTCCGGCGCGATCTCCTGTGGATTCCCGGTTATGAGTCGCGCACCCCGCTGGTAGCTCAGGTACGCCCACGCCCACTCGAACATAACTATCATGCGGTTTCGAAAACCGATTAGAAATGCGATATGAACCAACGCCCAGACCATCCAGGCGACAAATCCGCTGAGCCGGAATCCTCCGATCTGCGCGACGGCAAACGCACGGCCCACCGCCGCCATCGTGCCTTTGTCCTGATAGTGAAACGGCAGATACGATTTTCCCTCGAGCGCCCGTATCACGTTGCTCGCGGCGTGATAACCCTCCTGGATTGCAACCGGCGCAAGCCCCGGCAGGAAGTTGCCCTGCTCGTCCGGGCAGGCGGCCATGTCGCCGATAACGAAGACCCTTGGATGGCATGGAAGGCTCAGATCGGGCTGTACTCTTACGCGCCCGGCACGATCGGTTTCGGCGTTGAGCATGCCCGCGAGTTTCGAAACCCTGACGCCCGCCGCCCATATGATCGTGCGGGTTTCGATAGTTTCCTTGCTGGTGCGAACGCGCTCGCGTTCAACCGACTGAACAGGAGTGCCTACTATCACTTCGACTCCCGACCGTTCGAGTTCGCGACGCGCCTTGACGGACAGCCGTTCGTCGAAGGTCGGAAGAATTCGCGGTCCCGCTTCTATCAGCACGATTCGCGCTTCGCGCGGGTCAATATGGCTGAAGTCGTCCACCATCACCTTGCGCGAGATTTCGGCGATCGCCCCCGCCATCTCGACGCCGGTCGGACCTCCGCCCACCACCACGAATGTCAGCAGGGCGTGCCGGGCGTGCGGTTCCGTTTCGCGTTCGGCGCGCTCGAAGGAAACAAGAATGCGGCGGCGGACTTCAAGCGCGTCTTCCAGGCTCTTGAGTCCCGGCGCGTACGCCAGCCATTCGTCGTGCCCGAAATATGAAGTGTCGGCTCCCGGCGCAAGAATCAGAAAGTCGTAGGATATCGGGCCGTGCCGGGTCATCACCTCACGCGAGTCGAGGTCCACTGAAGTTACCTCGTCAAGCAGCACCCGGACATTGCGTCTGCCGGTCAGGACTGAACGGATTGGATACGCGATGTCGGCCGGCGAAAGACCCGCAGTCGCGACCTGATAGAGCAGCGGCTGGAAGAGATGATGATTTCGCCTGTCGATCACGCTGACGCTGGCCCGCGCACGCTCCAACGTGCGGGCCGCGCAGAGCCCGCCAAAACCCGCACCTACGATGACCACGCGCGGCAACGAACGCCCCTGAGGATGGATTTCGGCTTCCATTGGCATAATCGAATCCGTGCTCGTCCCCTGCTCATGAGGTTGGCGTCGACGAAACACCATGCCAAACTTGACAATCTGAACCGACTCAAAGCAGGATTCCGGTCCTGCGCCTGTATTCAAAGCCAACTCCTGTATCTAAAGATAGACCGGTGGCAAATCCCAGGGAAATCGACAAGGAAGACCGCAGCTTACGTGATTTGGGCTTCAACCCCGACGCTCCACCGTCCGAGGCGGTGGAGCGACTCCGCGAACTTCGCGGCAAACCCAACGTGAGTGACGTCGCTATCGCACGCGCGCTGGGCGCAGTCGCGGATCCGAAGGCTGCGCAGATGCTCGCCGGGATGGAGACGCAGTCCGCCGGCGCTCTGAGACGCGAAGTCCGCCGCTCGCTTTTCAGGCTCAGGCAGCGCGGAATCGAACCTGTCGCCGCGGCAGCGCCGGAGTCGGCGCCCGCGCATGCCGGTCCGTCGGTCGAACCGGGTTTAAGCGCTCTACTCTCGCCCGTCGACACCGAGGGGACCCGGATTGTCTGGCTCCTGAAGTCGCGCCCGAGCGGCGGCGTTATCCGGATGTGGGGCCTGGTATCGGAAACCATGGGACTACTCGGCGTGAGAACCGACCGGCTCTCTCGTCGCGA
>JBJKQX010000297.1:0-6040 GCA_046704965.1 Binataceae bacterium (SeqCode) | reverse complement strand
CGATACTTTGCGAATCAGGCACCTTCGAGCGCTTCCATGATGAGATCGTGAATCCTGGGGCGGAAATCGCGAATACCCTGTCTTTCGCGGCTCGGATGCACCCGGTTGGTCAGCAGTGAAACCACGATTTCGCGTTCCGGCTCAATCCATATCGAGGTTCCGGTAAAGCCGAGGTGTCCGACCGCCGCGGGCGAAAAGTGGCTGCCCGAGCTGGATTTGCCCGGAGACGGCGTGTCCCATCCAAGCGCCCAGGTCGAGTCGGCGACTGTCCTATCGCGGGTCCAGAACTCGCGCATAATTTTCTGCGGCACCAGCGACGAGCGGCCGTTGTAGGCGTCGACAAGCTCCTTCGCAATAAGGTCGACTTCATGCACCGGCGCGAACAGGCCCGCGTGCCCCGCCACGCCGCCCATCGCATAGGCGTTCTCGTCGTCGACTTCACCAACCAGCAGCCGTTTGCGCACCGGGCACACTTCGGTTGCCGCAAACATGTCGCGTACCGGTTCCAGCCGGCGCGCGCGGGCAAGCGACAGGTCGATAAAATCGGTAGCCTTGAGTCCGATCTCGCGAAAGATTTTCTCGCGGCAAAACCGGTTCAGAGCGGTGCCGCCCATCTGTTCGACCGCCTGACCCAGCAACATGAAATTAAGATCCGAATATATCATCCTGGTGCCGGGAGCCGCCTCGGGCTTCTCGCGATGAATCTGTTCGTAGACCCATTCTTTGGCTGCGTTGCTCGCCAGAAAGTTGACCCTGCCGCTTTTCTCTATCTCTGCGATGCGCTGGCAGAAGGGCCGCCACGCGGCCAACCCCGAGCAGTGCGCGAGAAGATTTCTGAAGGTCACTCGGCTTTTGCCGTGCACGGCGAAACTTGGGAAGAAACGCGTCACGCGATCGTCGAGCCGAAACCTGCCGTCGCGCGCGAGAACCATCGTGGCGAAAGTGGTGGCAAGGACCTTGGTCAGAGATGACAGATCGAAGACCGTCTCGATGCGCATCGGGGCGCGTTCAGGTGTCAGCGTGCGGAATCCGAAGGCTCCCTCGAAAGCGATTTCAGAGCCCCTGCGTACCACCAGCGTCGCACCGGCAAACACGTGGCGCTCAACCGCCTGCGCGAACTCGTCCTTGACCTCGCGCCAGCTCAATTACTGAACCCTCACGGCCGGCTCCAGAAATTCAACGCGACGCGACGACGCGTCGATTCGGGCCCGCACCCCGAACGGCAGAGTCAGGTTGTCGGTTCCGTGACCGGCGTTGATTCCGAACAGCACGGGGCGTCCTGAAGCTTGCGTCTGCTCCGCAACGAACCGCGTGATAAGGCGCGCTTCGGCCTCGCTGCCTTCAACCGGCCGAATCGCTCCAAACACGACCCCGGCGCATCGCGAAAACGCGCCCGACTGCCTAAGCTGCACGAGCATCCGATCGACCCGGTACGCCTTCTCGCCGGTGTCTTCCAAAAACAGAATCCTGCCGTCGAATAACGGCTCATAGGGAGTGCCGAGCATCGCGACCACGACCGACAGGCATCCCCCGACCAGGATTCCCTCAGCCGAGCCGGGATGGATCGCTTCGCGCGCATCGAGTTCGAAGCCGTTCGTCTCGCCGGTAAGCAGCTTTCGCATATGGTCGAAGCCAAGCGGACCCAGCCCGCGCGCGAAATCCCTCGCGATCATCGGTCCGTGACACGCGACCATCCGGCACCCGTCCACCAGCGCATGTAGCAGAAACGTCGCGTCCGAGAAGCCGATGAAAGGTTTGGGCGTGAGAGCGATCGCGTCGAAGTCGAGCAGCGGCAGCAGGCGACCGGCTCCGTAGCCGCCACGCGCCGCGAAAATCGCCTTGATATCGGGGTCGGCAAAAAAAGCGTGTAGTTCCTCGGCGCGTTCCTGGTCGGTTCCGGCAAGGATACCGTCACGATTCAGCGCGCGGGTCGAAACCCGCACCCTGAAGCCCATCGAGCGCAGGACGTCGAGGCCGCGCTCCAGATAGGCGCGCTCAACGGCGGCGGCGGGAGCGACAACTCCGACCGTGTCGCCAATCCTGAGCGACGGCGGTTTTGCGGGATCGCGATGCACTGTGCTGGGCGTCGAGTTTATCATGCCCGCGCACGGGCGGAATATGCGCGAGCCGGTTTGCGCGTCGCGAAACGCACGCGCGCCGGACGCACAGGTGTCAAAAGGTGCGACCGACCGCCTCGGCGACCGGTCGAATCGCACCCATCAATTCTTCGAACCTGTCTGGCCTTAGCTGCTGCGGTCCGTCGGACAGCGCAACCTCGGGATTCGGATGCACTTCGATAAGCAGGCCGTCGGCGCCCGCCGCGATCGACGCAAGCGCCATCGGCTTCACCAGCGACCAGATGCCGGTGCCGTGACTCGGGTCGACGATAACCGGCAGATGGGTCAATTGTTTGAGCAGGGGCACGGCGTTCAGGTCGAGCGTGTTGCGAGTGGCCGTCTCGAAGGTGCGAATTCCGCGTTCGCACAGCACCACGTTGGGGTTTCCCTGCGAAAGTATGTACTCGGCGGCCATCAGGAATTCTTCAATCCGGGTGGACATCCCGCGCTTGAGCAGAACCGGCTTGGTGACACGGCCCAGTCGCCGAAGCAGGGAGAAATTCTGCGCGTTGCGGGCACCGACCTGCAGCATATCCGCATGCTCGACGAACAGCTCGATGTCGTGCGGGTCCATTATTTCGGTAACGACAGGCAGGCCGACCTTTTTGCCCGCGTTTTCGAGCAGAGTCAGCCCTTCGGCCTCCATCCCCTGAAAAGCGTACGGTGACGTACGCGGCTTGTAGGCGCCGCCGCGCAGCAGATGCGCCCCGGCGCGCTTGACCGCCAGAGCCGCCTGCTCGACCTGCTCGGCACTCTCGACCGCGCACGGCCCGGCCATCACCACGACGGCCTTGCCGCCTATCTTGACCCCGCCCACGTCGATTATGGAGCCTTCGGGACGGACCTCGCGGCTCGCGAGCTTATACGGCTTGAGGACGGGCATCACCCGCTCGACACCTGCCACAGCTTCCAGATGGGCCAGCGACCGCTGCGGACCGCGTTCCTCGCCGGCGCAGGCAATTACAGTGCGCTCGACACCGCGGATGATATGGGCATGGTAATCCAGTTCCTCGACCATACGGACGACGGTCTGGATCTCGTCCTCGGACGCCTGCGCCTTCATTACGACAATCAAGCTGGACTATCTCCCGTGCTCTGCTGGTTATCTTTGAATTAGAGCAGGATGGAATGGCCGATAAAAGTTTAGTATTTAGACATATGGGGCATCTACTCAACCGGCCCCGCACGACCACCGACTTCGCGGGGAGATAATTTTTTGGCGGCGACACGCAGAAAACCGCTCAGGCTGTTCCATACTTCAGACGTTCATCTTGAAACCGACACTTTCGGGTCGGGTGACAAGGGCGAGCAACTGCGCGATAAAGTCAGGCGGGCGTTCACGAATGTAATCGAGATGGCCAATGCGGGCGAGGCCGACCTGCTGCTGATAGTCGGCGATCTGTTCGATTCAAGCCGTGTCAGCGAAGAGGGTCTTGCCTTCGCGTTCACGACCATCGCCCGGGCACAGATGCCTGTCGTGATGATTCCCGGCAATCACGACGCCCACGACGAGCGTTCAATCTACGCCCGACTCGCGCCCGAGGTCATGCCGGAGAACCTTCAGCTAATACTTGAGCACGAAGGGCAGTCGATTCATTTTCCTGACAAGCACGCACGGGTCTGGGGACGCGCGATGATTGACCATTCGCCGGAGTATCGCCCGCTTGGCGGCGTGCCGGAACCCGACCCGGAGCTTTGGAATATCGCGATGGCCCACGGCTACTTCCTCGAGGACGGCGAAATAGAAAGATCGTCGCCGATAACCCCCGAGGAGATAGAGCGCAGCGGCTACGATTACATAGCTCTCGGCCACGTCCACATCTTCAACGACGTATCCCGAGGTTCGACGCGCGCACTTTATTGCGGCACGCCTGCGCCGCTCTATTCCAGCGACGAGGCGGGATGGGTGGTCGTCGTCGATTGTGTGCCGGGCGAACCGGTCGCGATCCAGCGCATACCCGTCCGTCAGTAACGGCAAAGCCGTCCATTCGGACGAGCGAAACCGCCCTCAGGCCGCGACCGGTTGCTCGGGCTACCTGTCGTTCCCGTCAGGCCATTTGCCGGCTCTGACTGATACTCAGGCTGCTCAACGGATGCGAGAGTTTGGCCGCGAATCCGTAGTCCATCAACTCCGGATAGGCCTCCGAAAGCCTGCGCCACAGAAGGTCGAAGCTTTCGCTGCCGAAAGGGCCTACGATGCAACCAAGCGCCCCCTGGCGTAAAAAGAATTCCTCGCCGTCTGCCGAACAGGCGTCGCGGCTCAGAAGCAGAATCCTTGTTTCGGGAGCTTCCGCGCGGATCTCTCGAAACAGCTTGAGGGGGTCGGTCTCGTCCGGACACGGCACATCCAGATCAAGCGTCACCACGTCGGGCTTCACCGTCCGGACCAACTGCAACGCCTGCATCCCGGTCCCGACTTCCGCAACGACGTCGCACCCTACGCATTCAAGATGAAAGCGTATCGCATTTCGGATCGAGCGCGATCCCTCAACAATTAAAGCTCGTACTGCCATTCAGTCCTCCTGCCCCCTCCTTCAAATCCACCACTACACCTCAACATTCGCAGGCGAGTCTGGACTCTATCGAAGCAAGCTACAGGCCAGCGGTCATGACCCAGTGCGGCTTCACTGCGCGCACTGAAACACGCTCGGAATTGCTTTAATAGCGCGTCGTTGCGCCCTTTATCAGAGTCTCAATGCGAGACATGTCGTCAACTCAAATGCCCGACCAAGCAACATGGTCGAACGCCGGCAACCCCACGCCAGTGCGCACGGAATCGATCTCGCCCTCCTTCATCGGAGGCTGCCGCGGCCCCCTCAGCTGTCCGGACACAGGCGTCGAATCGGCATTCCCAAGGTGCGGATTGAAATCGATTTGCCGGATTCCGATCGCCCCACCGGGTTATCACGCGAAGTTGCATCGACGCGCCTTTGTTGCAGGACCGTGACACCACCGAAGCCAATTTGAGACTGTACATACACCACATGGCGCTTCTCAGAACGGCGCAAAAAGAAAGCGGCGGTCCGTCAGGACCGCCGCTCCTCTTGCAGTTCGAAACCGTCGCGCAATGATACCGCGCGCCGGTCCTGAGCGCCTGACTGCGGCGCTGGTTACATCATTCCACCACCGGGCATCGGAGGTGCCGCCGGCTTTTCTTCGGCCTTCTCGGCCACCATGCACTCCGTGGTGAGCAGGAGGCTCGCAACCGAAGCCGCGTTCTGCAGCGCGGTGCGGACGACCTTGGTCGGGTCGATGATGCCGGCCTTCATCAGATCTTCAAACTCCTCGGTGCCGGCGTTGAAGCCGAACGAGCCCTTGTTGTTCTTGATCTTGTCGACGACCACCGAACCTTCCCATCCGGCGTTGCTCGCGATCCAGCGGCAGGGCTCCTCAAGCGCACGCTTGATGATGCTGATGCCGACCTTCTCGTCGTCGCTCACGCGCAGGGCGTCGAGCGCGGCAGACCCCCGCAGCAGGGCCACACCGCCGCCAGGCACCACGCCCTCTTCAACCGCCGCACGAGTGGCGTGAAGAGCGTCTTCAACGCGCGCCTTCTTTTCCTTCATCTCGATTTCGGTCGCCGCACCAACCCGGATGACGGCCACACCACCGACCAGCTTCGCGAGTCGCTCCTGAAGCTTCTCGCGGTCGTAGTCGGAAGTCGTCTCGTCAATCTGGGCACGGATCTGCTTGATGCGGCCTTCGATGTCAGCACGCTTGCCGGCACCGTCAACGATCGTGGTGTTGTCCTTGGCGATGACGATTCTCTTGGCACGGCCGAGGTTCTGAAGTCCGATGCTTTCGAGCTTCACGCCCAGCTCTTCGGCAATCATCTCACCGCCGGTAAGGATACCGATATCCTCGAGCATCGCCTTGCGGCGGTCGCCGAAGCCTGGCGCCTTGACCGCGCAGCACTGCAGAGT
>JBJKQX010000296.1:0-2979 GCA_046704965.1 Binataceae bacterium (SeqCode) | reverse complement strand
CCATTCAGGAATACCGGCGACTCACCGCCGAGCACCGCAACCTTGCAGAGGCGCTCTCGATGCCCGGTCTCTCCGACATCCAGCTCGAAATTCCGCGCTCACGCGAGCCACCCCGCTCCGCGGACTTCGACTGACGCACCGAAGTTTCGCCGGGCGACTGGAGAATCCGTGTATTTCTCCGATCAGGCGCTTCCAAATAGTGTCGCAAAGAATCTGGCTCTGCAAGACGTAATCAAACATGACTTCGAACCGCAAGGAACCGAACGATGACCCGCAAATATCTTGCGCTCGCGATTCTGATGACGTTCACCGCGTTAATCTCGCTTTCCGGCTGCACTCAGCCGGAACGGCAGTCCGTGCAACCCTTTTCCCGCTTTCCCTCGGACACACATCACATATCACGGTTCGCCGTCATAGCGGTGCCGCAGCGCGGTTTCCAGTCGACCGAGGCGGAGAAATTTGCAATGCGGGCCCTTTCGAGGAAGGGCTATCTCATTGTGAGCCGTTCCGACCTGCAGGAAGTCCTTCGAGAGCGACACATCCAGCAGAGCGCCTTCATGGACCGCGCCACCGCGGTCACAATGCGGAAACTCTTGAACGTCGATGGGCTCCTCGTCCTTCAGGCGAAGAACATCGAGACCGGACGAATGCAGCACGGCGGCCAGCATCTTATTTCGATGACACTCGTGGGACGTCTGATCGATACCGAGCATGGTGATGTCATCTGGATCAGGAAGGTTGAACTGAAGCCCAAAGGACTGGCCGGACTCCTGAGGAGCCTTCCCGAGCAGATCCTGGTGGGAGGCCATTCCGATCCGGTTCCCCGGCTCATTTCACGGATGATGGCGCACTTTCCGGCTGCGCAAAATCGCGCGATCGCCGCGCACGGTCCTACACAGTCCCGCGCTCGAGCGCTTGCTGGTGCGCCGGTCTCCGGCGCTACAGTCGCTCCCATGCCCGATCCCCGCCTGCAGCTCACCTCCCAGGACCTTCTGTACGCCGCCACGGCGCTCCGGGCGCAGGCGGTCCGGTCGGCCGAGGATGCTGCGCGCCCTGAATCCGGCAGTACGCGAGAGGTATTCGCGCGGTCAGCGGCCAGCCAGAGGAAACTGGCCGAGAAGTTCCAGCGGATCGGGGAGGAGCTTGGGCCGAGGGCGGGGAAATGAGGGACGAAAATACCGGGTAGCGGCCGGGTCTCTCCTTCACCGGACACGCATCGATGAGACACTGGGAGCCAAGATGGAACTCTATGCAACGTCGGCGTTCATGACTCACTCTCCTTGCGATTGCGCACCTGGGCGCGCTCCGCGCGCCCCGGCTCCAATGACTATCGTTTTTGGGCTCAAGAGTGCAGTCGCGGAACCTTCCTATTAGAACGTGATGTAGAACGTCGATACAGCACGCGTAGTGCGGGGATGGCGCAACGGAACCTGTGTTTTTGAACAGTACTCATGGTATCCTTCCTTGAGCCGTACCGGCCTCCTTCGACACGACTTCTCTGGAGGCAAGCCCAGATGCCCAGACTTCGCAAAAACGCGCTGCCCAAGTATGTCGAACTGAATTCGCGCAATCAGACGTACTATTACAAGAATCCGGCGATGCCGTCGAAGGCAAACTTCGGCAAAAGCGAACAGGAAGCCGTTCGACTTGCCTCTCAACTCAATGCCCGCTACCGAATTCACTGCGAGCAGGAAGCAGCACGTTTCGAAGCGTCTGTCGATCTCGGCGGCGTTTGTTTTTGCGATGCCTTCGACGCGTTCGTTGAAATATACATCGCGGATTACAGCCTGAAGTCGAGCACGGCCCAACTGCTTCGTCAGCGACGCCAGCGCCTCATCGGCGCACTCGGGACGGTTCAAGTACCGATGGTCGATACGCAAATGCTTCGCGAAGCGATATCGACGGGAAGCAGGTTCGAGCAAGGCAAGCTGAAGACTCTTCTACTGCGGTTCTTTCGCTACGCCAAATCGATGGGCATGTATCCATCGCACTTGGGCAATCCGGTCGACGATCTATTCGTCGACCCGTTGCCTCACAAGCACCGTCAGCGAATGACGATCGAACAATTCAACGCCATCTATTCGGTCGCGTCGCAATGGTTGCGATGGTTGATGACACTTGCCTTCCACTTGGCCCTGAGGCGCGTCGACCTCGTGAACCTCCGCTTTGATGACGTCGCGGGCGACAGGATCATCAGTCCAATCCGTAAGACGGACTCGCAAGCTCGCGACATGGAGGCGACGAGCGTCGACTTTCCGATCCATCCGGACGTGCGCAACGTCCTGATGGAAGCTCGCCGCTCGAGTCTACGAGTCGGCCGATGTCCCTTTATCGTGCACCGCGAACCGGATCGGCGAACGGGGCGAGCTGGCGGCGCGTTGGAGAGAGGCCGCATGGAGCACCCCGCACAAGTGCTTCCTGAATACGCGTCAAAGGCTTTCTACAAAGCCCGGGATCTGGCGCGCGATCAGACCCGCTTGTTCGACGGCATGAGCGTGCGGCAAATGCCGACCATGCATGAAATCCGGGCGCTCTCGTCACACCTCTATGCGAGTGCCGGTTACGAAGTGGCCGCAGTTCAAGAGCTGATGGCGCACACGGACCCGGATATGACGCGGGCATATCAAAAGGGCCACGCCCGCAAAGTGCTGCGTGTCGAGATGATGCTTCCGTACCGCGTACCGCAGCCTGACAATGCCGTCAGAGAGACGCGTGACGTTTATCGCGTGGCCACCTCACCGCTGAGTCAGGGGAAATTTCCTGAGAATTCCCTGAGGGAAAATGGCCTTACCGCCTAAGTCACTGTATTATAAGAAATTCTGGAGCGGGAAACGAGACTCGAACTCGCGACCCCAACCTTGGCAAGGTTGTGCTCTACCAACTGAGCTATTCCCGCATCGCGGTGAGAGGCGGCATTTTAGGGTGCCCTACCCTTAAGTCAAGACGGCCCTGCCGAGCTCGAGCTTGAACCTTCAGACC
>JBJKQX010000295.1:0-2895 GCA_046704965.1 Binataceae bacterium (SeqCode) | reverse complement strand
GCTTGAGGCGATGCGTGCGCGCAAGGTCACGCCGCGCCGCGCCGCTCTCGATTTGGCCGGCGAGCGCGTCCGGATCGCGATGTCCTACCGCCGCTTCTAAGCCCGACCATCGTTCCACTGTCTCCGTGCGCTATCGTTTGTCTCGGCGCTCACGGCGCGCGGAAAATGTCTGCTAGGATTCGGCCATGTGGATTACCGACCCGTGGTTCTGGGCGTTTCTGGCGACCTTCGGATGGTTCCTTGCCCCGTTCGTGGTCGGATACAAAGACACGGGTTCCAATCCATGGTTCGGCGTGTTTTGCGTAACGCTCGTGGAAGTCCCTCGAATCATCCTTCCAATGGGGTTCGTGGCGCAGCCGCGATTTGAAGCGAGTGAGGTGCTCATCGCGATGGGCGTCGCGATCCTGATAGTAAGTCTCGTCTTCGCGTCTCCGGTCTTCCGCATCAGGCCGTTCACCCGTCCTCAACTAAAAGAAGCACTCAGAACCGACGGTCTGTATGCGATCGTGCGCCATCCGCTTTACGTATGCGATTCGTTCTGGCCGCTCGGATGGTCGCTGATTTGCGGCTCGATAATCGGCGTAGCGCTTACGCCCGTATGGTTTGCCGCAGTATATCTACTGACTCTTTTTGAGGAACATAAGTTACTCGAAGAGTATGGCGATGAATACGCACAATACCGCCTCCGCACCCCCCGACTCATCCCTTTTATGAGGCCGAACTGAGCCATCAGAGCTCAGCCCGCTTCCGGCTCGGTACTAGCAAGATCGGCCAAGGGGAGTTGGCTTCCTCTTCAACGTCGATCGGCCTGAGCGATGGTGCCCAGCATCAGCTGGCGAAAGCTGGGAGCCAACTCGGCTGTGACCCTGATGCGATCATTGCAAAGGATTTCTTCGTGGTCGATTTTGACGATTCTGCATTCTCCGCCTTTCCTTCGCGATCGCACGTCAAAGCACACGGGGTCATAGCTGGCATCTGGCCCTCTTCCGAACTGGATGTATCGGGCTCGTGAAAGGCAGTTCCAGAGGGCTTTATCTTTCGACAGCTGCGTAAAGAAGCCAGTAAGGTCGGGGCCCGGAGGATTGGCAAGAAGCGTATAGAGTCGCAGATCCACTTCGGCCCATCGGTAAGAAAGCAGAAGCAGTTCAAACAACGGAGGGAAACGAGCGGGCAGGCGAGAATAGAGCTCTTCCAGGCATGCACGATCAGTGATGACTTTTGCAGGTCGCCAATGCCTGCAACCGAATTGGTCCGCGTCGCCGGATACCAACTGCCAAGCTACCGGATCGAGGATCTCGTCGGCCGTCAATTCGTTCAGCCTGTCAAAACTCGCTATGAAGCTAGGCACGAGGCCGCTCTCTTGTTCTCTCGACGACTCAGACATAGCCCGTTCCTCACCTGTCACGGTGCCGTGGCGTGCGGTTCGATTTCAATCAGGATTGTACCGGAGGTGACGGTGTCGCCCACGGCGCAGAGAACGGCCTTGACCTTCCCCGCGACTGGCGACGGCATCGAATGCATCAGCTTCATCGCTTCCAGCACCAGTACCGTGTCGCCCGCGGCGACTTCCTGACCGACCTCGACCGAAAGCGAATTGACCACTCCCGGCATCGCGGCAACCACCCGCGGTACCGCGTTCGTCCAGACGTTCGCTTGCGCGCTCGCAGCTTCGATTTCGGGAACGATCATGAACTCGGATGTGCGGCCGTCGTGCGACAGCATGATTCGCGCACCATCGACGGCATAGACGAACCGATACGTGTTCCCCTCGCGCACAATGGTTATCCGGTCATCGTCGCATCGGCTTTCGATCGCATCTGTGCCGCCGTCGATGGTTACTTCGAAGCGTGACGCGCCGCCTTTGATTTCCGCCGTCGCGCTTCCGGCGCTGTCGTCGATCCGGACGCTCAATATCGCCGGTCTCCCCGCACGCTCGATCACCCGGAAGCCTCCCAGCGTGTGCCACGGACCCGGCGCGCCGTTGTCGATACGATTCCCGACTACGCGCATCCAGACCGCGAGCGCCGCTAGACGTTCCAATCCGTTCGCGTCGGCTTCGACTTTCCATCCGTCCGGAAAAGCTTCTTCGATGAAGTGAGTAGTCAGGTCGGCGGACGCGAAGCGCGGATGCCGAATGATGTCGCGCAGAAACGCCTGATTGGTTGTTACTCCCAAAACCACGATACGACCGAGCGCTTCGGAGAGATGCGCGATCGCGGATTTGCGATCGTCGCCGCGCGCGATCACCTTGGCTATCATCGAATCGTAATAGGGCGTCACCGCCGAGCCCGCCCTGATTCCGGTGTCGATTCGAACGTCCGGCATCTCGGGCGTATCGAAGCCGACCACGGTGCCGACGCTCGGCCGATATACCGCCGCGGGGTCTTCCGCGTTTAGCCGCACTTCTATCGCCGAGCCGCGACACTCGATCCGCTCCTGCGCAAGCGGAAGCGGTTCGCCCGCCGCAATCCTGATCTGCCATTCAACCAGGTCCAGACCGGTGACAAGTTCCGTGACGCCGTGCTCGACCTGAAGACGGGTGTTCATCTCAAGAAACATCGGCGCGCCGCCCTCGGCGTCGAGGATGAATTCAACAGTGCCGAGCGAATGGTAGCCTATAGCGTTGCCGACCCGCGTCGCCGCCTCGTGCAATGCAGCGCGCGTCTCGGGCTTGAGTCGCGGGGCTGGAGCCTCTTCGACAACCTTCTGATAGTTGCGCTGAATCGAGCACTCGCGCTCGTAAAGATGGACCAGGTTGCCGTGCTTGTCGCCTGCAATCTGAACCTCGATATGACGCGGACGCAGGATCAGCTTTTCCAGCAACAGACTCGGATCGCCGAACGCCGCTTCGGCTTCGCGTCGCGCTATCTCAAGCGCCGCCGAAAGCTCATCGGG
>JBJKQX010000294.1:0-4621 GCA_046704965.1 Binataceae bacterium (SeqCode) | reverse complement strand
CACCCATCCTTTTTCCCAGGCGTGGTCGATGATGCTCTTCTCGATCAGTTTAATCGAAACCGGATCGTTGTTGATGTTGAGGACGCAGGCTTCCTCGCACGGCGCGGGACATACGCGGCCGGTAAAGTCCGGGAAGTTGTTGGTCGAGTGCAGACGCTCGATCGCTTGTTCCCATCGCCCGCGATAAATCAGGTCATTCCAGTCGGGGATGATGTTTCCGAGCGGACATCCCTTGTGGCAGAAGGGGATGCCGCAATCCATGCATCGTGCACCCTGGTCGCGAAGCTGCTCCTCGGGCATCTTGAGTTCGAGTTCACGCCAGTCTTGCAGGCGCTCCTTGACGGGGCGCTTGTGAGGCGTCTCACGTTTGAACTCCATAAAGCCCGTTATCTTGCCCATCTACTTACGTTCTCCTCGGCGTCGTCCGGAGTCGGTTGCCGGTCTCATGCACATGGTTGCGTCAGACCGAGGCAAGCTGCGCCAGGTCGGACTTGAGGTTGAGATGCTGCGATTCGAGTACCCGGCGGTACTCGGTGGGAAGCACGCGGACGAACTTTCGTGCGTATTCGTCCCAGTTGGCCAGGATCCGCTGCGCGACCGCGCTCTCGGTATACTGATGATGGCGCGCGATTAGCGTGTGAACCTTGTGTTTCTCCTCGTCGCCCTCAATCGGCCCTATCTCGACCATCCCCATGTTGCATCGCGAGGCGAAGGTGCCGTCCTCGTCCAGAACGTAGGCAACGCCTCCGCTCATGCCGGCGGCAAAGTTGCGCCCGGTCCTGCCGAGCACCACCACAAGACCGCCCGTCATGTATTCGCATCCGTGATCGCCAACTCCCTCGACCACTGTGATGGCGCCGCTGTTTCGGACCGCGAACCGCTCACCCGCGATACCGCGGAAGAATGCCTCGCCGCGCGTCGCACCATAGAGGGCGACGTTGCCGATTATGATGTTCTCCTCGGCCGTGAAACTGGCTTCCCGCGGCTGGCGCACCGCGATGAATCCGCCCGAAAGGCCCTTGCCGATGTAGTCGTTGGCGTCACCCTCCAGGTACATCGCCACGCCCGGCGCAAGCCACGAGCCGAAGCTCTGTCCCGCCGAGCCTTTGAAGTGGCACTGAATAGTGTACGGGGGAAGTCCCTCTTCGCCGTAGCGGCGCGAGACCTCGGCCGATAGCATCGTGCCCACCGTACGGTTTGAGTTCCGGATCGGCAGACGGATTTCGACCGGCTTGCGATTTTCCAGCGCGTCGCGCGAAAGCTCGATTAGCCGGTTGTCGAGTGCCTTGTCGAGACCATGATTCTGGTCCTCGACAGCGTGGATAGCTACTTCGGGTCCAACCTCGGGTTTGTAGAGAATCTGAGAGAGATCGACCTTGCGTGCCTTCCAATGGTCAATGGCATCGTCGAAATCCAGGCACTCGGAATGCCCTATCATCTCGTCGACCGTGCGGAAGCCGAGTTGCGCCATATACTCGCGCATTTCCTCGGCGACGAAAGTCATGAAGTTGACGACAAACTCGGGCTGTCCTGCAAAGCGCTTGCGAAGTTCGGCGTTCTGGGTCGCGATACCGACGGGGCAGGTGTTGAGATGACACACCCGCATCATGATGCAGCCCTCGGCAATCAGCGCCGCGCTCGCGAAGCCGTACTCATCGGCACCGAGCAGGCATGCAACCGCGACGTCGCGCCCGGTCTTGAGCTGACCGTCCGTCTCGACCCGAATACGGCCGCGCAAATCGTTCATCACGAGAATTTGCTGCGTCTCGGAAAGCCCAAGCTCCCACGGAATACCGGCGTGCTTTATCGACTGAAGCGGCGAAGCACCGGTGCCTCCGTCGTGTCCACTTATCAAAACCACGTCGGATTTGGCCTTGGAGACTCCCGCGGCGATAGTTCCGACGCCAACCTCGGCAACCAGCTTGACGCTGATCCGGGCCCGGTTGTTCGAATTCTTCAGGTCGTGAATAAGCTGCGCCAGGTCCTCGATCGAATAGATATCGTGATGCGGCGGCGGCGAGATAAGGCCCACACCCGGAGTCGAATAGCGGACACGCGCTATGACCTCGTCAACCTTGTGACCGGGAAGCTGACCACCCTCGCCGGGCTTCGCGCCCTGCGCCATCTTGATCTGCAATTCATCGGAATTGACCAGGTAATTGCTGGTCACTCCGAATCTTCCCGAAGCCACCTGCT
Organism: Binataceae bacterium (SeqCode); assembly: GCA_046704965.1. Lineage (GTDB taxonomy): Bacteria > Desulfobacterota > Binatia > Binatales > Binataceae > DTIX01. The sequence goes on along the minus strand of JBJKQX010000294.1, from coordinate 2,425 downwards.
TGATGGCGCTGCGGCGCAAGTCGCCGTTCGGGTCGGGGGTGAAACGAGCCGGGTCCTCGCCGCCTTCACCGGTGTTGCTCTTGCCGCCAATCCGGTTCATCGCGATTGCGAGGGTTTCGTGCGCCTCCTTGCTGATCGAGCCGAATGACATCGCGCCGGTTTTGAAGCGCTTGACGATTTCGGCGGCGGGCTCGACCTCCTCAATCGGAACCGACGGCCGGGTCTGGACGAATTTGAACAGTCCGCGAAGCGTGGCAAGGCGGCGGCTGTTGTCGTCCACGGCCTGCGTATACTGCTTGAAAAGCTTGTAGTTGCCGGAACGGACCGAATGCTGGAGCTTCGCGATAGTGTTCGGGTTCCACATGTGGAACTCGCCGCGACGCCTCCATTGATACTGCCCGCCGATATCCAGTTCGCCGTCCAGATTTTCGGCAATCTGGAAGGCGAACTTGTGACGGGCTCCGGTTTCCTGCGCGATTTCCTCGATCCCGACTCCGCCGATACGAGACGGCGTCCAGGTGAAGTAATGGTCGATTAGGTCCTTCGCGAGACCGATCGCCTCGAAAATCTGCGCTCCCCGGTAACTCTGAACGGTCGAGATGCCCATCTTGGAGGCGACTTTAATGAGGCTCTTGGTGACAGCTTTGACGAAGTTGTGCTCCGCCTCTTCCGTGTCGAGGTCCTTGATCCGGCCGTCGCGGATCATTTCGGCCATCGCCGAGTACGCCAGGTACGGATTGACCGCTGCTGCTCCGTAACCGATGAGCAGACAGAAGTGCATCGCCTCGCGCGGCTCTCCCGATTCCACAACCAGCCCGGTCCGCGTGCGCGTGCCCTCGCGCACCAGATGGTGATGCACTCCGGCGCTGGCGAGCAATATCGGAAGAGGAGCATGCTCGGCGTCAACCCCGCGATCGGACAACACGATTAGGGTGTAGCCATCCGCGATCGCCTGCGACGCCTCGCGGCAAATGCGGTCGAGCGCGGCGCGCATCCCGGCTGCACCCTTCTTCGCTTCAAAGAGCGTGGACAGCGTGACGGCGCGCAAACCCGGTTGGTCGAGGTTTTTGATCGCCGCCAGTTCCGCGTTGGTCAAAACGGGAGTCTTCAGCTTCAACTGCCGGCAATGGAGCGGGCCTTCGTCGAACAGGTTCTGCTCGGCGCCAATCGTGGTCTCGGCCGAAGTCACCATCTCTTCACGGATCGGGTCGATCGGCGGATTGGTGACCTGCGCGAACAGTTGTTTGAAATAGTTGAACAGCGGCTGCGGCCGTTCGGACAACACCGCGAGCGGCGTATCGTTACCCATCGAGCCGACCGGCTCCTGCGCGTTCACCGCCATCGGCGCAAGGATGAACTTGAGATCCTCGACCGTGTAGCCAAAGGTCTGTTGCTGTTTGAGCAGCTCGTGGCCGGTGAACTCATCAATTGGCGCGGCATTATCCGGCCGAGGAAGCCTTTCCAGATCGGTCAGGTTTTCGTCGAGCCACGTGCGATACGGCTGCCGCGCCGCCATCGAGGCCTTTATCTCCTGATCCTGAACGATTCGCCCAAGCGAGGTGTCAACCAGGAACATTCGTCCGGGCTGAAGGCGACCTTTGAGCACGACTTCTTCGGGCGGGATATCGAGCACGCCCGCCTCTGACGCCATCACCACCAGACCGTCCTTGGTCACAAGGTAGCGCGACGGGCGAAGCCCGTTTCGGTCGAGCACGGCACCTATCTGAACACCGTCGGTGAACGCTATCGAGGCCGGTCCGTCCCACGGCTCCATCATGCATGAATGGAACTCATAGAAAGCGCGTTTGCGCTCATCCATCTGAGGATCGTTCTGCCACGCCTCCGGAATCATCATCATGACCGCGTGCGGCAGCGAGCGTCCGGTATTGACCAGCAGTTCAAGGCCGTTGTCGAACTTGCCCGAGTCGCTTTGCGTCGGCTCCACGATTGGCAGAATCTTCTTGATGTCATCGCCGAACAGAGGCGACGAGAACATCATCTGCCGCGCGTGCATCCAGTTCTCGTTTCCGCGCAACGTGTTGATCTCGCCGTTGTGCGCCGTGAAACGGAACGGGTGGGCTCGGTCCCAGCTCGGGAAGGTGTTGGTCGAGAAGCGCTGATGGACCATCGCAAGCGCCGTGACGACCTCGGGGTCGAGCAGATCGCTGTAGAATTCGGGAATCTGATGCGAGATGAGCTGACCTTTATATACGACCGTCGAGGAGGAAAGGCTGCAGAAATAAAAAAGGTCCGGATCCGCCAGCTCGAGCGTGGCCAGGGCTTCGTGCCTGGCCCGTTTGCGTATTTCGTTAAGTTTGCGTTCGAGGGCGTCGGGATCCTCGATAGCCTCGCCGCGGTCAATGAATACCTGAGGAATCTCCGGCATCACGCGCCGCGCCAGGTCGCCACATGCGTTGACGATAAC
>JBJKQX010000293.1:0-2742 GCA_046704965.1 Binataceae bacterium (SeqCode) | reverse complement strand
GGAACTGCTCGACGTCTATGCCGCGCGCGAAGTTATGGAGGGACATCCGTTTCCCCATCCGGGCGGCGATTATCACGAATTTTCGGAGAGGTTCGAGTTCGAGGAAACGCCCGACCAGCAGGCCGCTATCGACGAAGTGGTGCGCGACCTTGCGCAGGTCAAGCCAATGGACCGCCTGATATGCGGCGACGCGGGGTTCGGCAAGACCGAGGTTGCGATGCGCGCGGCGTTTATTGCCGTGATGGACGGACGGCAGGTCGCGGTGCTGGTGCCGACTACGATTCTTGCCGAACAACATTGGAATACTTTTCGCGCTCGCTTCAAGGATTACCCGGTGCGGATCGAGATGGTGTCTCGCTTTCGAACCGCGAAGGAAAACAAGGCGACGATGGATGACGTGGCGCGTGGAAAGGTCGATATCGTCATCGGGACCCATCGGCTGCTACAGCGCGACGTCAAGTTCGCCCGCCTCGGCTTGCTCGTGATCGACGAAGAGCATCGCTTCGGCGTCGCCGACAAGGAAAAGATCAAGAAGTTCAAGAAGATGGTCGACGTTCTGACGCTCACAGCGACGCCGATTCCACGCACGCTCCATATGGCGATGCTCGGGATACGCGATCTGTCGGTAATTCAGACCGCGCCGCCGGATCGTCAGGCGATCAGGACCTTCGTTGCGCACTTCGACGACGGACTGGTTCGCGAGGTGATACTGCGCGAGCTGAACCGCGGCGGTCAGGTGTTCTTCGTTCACAACCGGGTGGAAAATATCGAGTACGTAGCGCGCCATCTGCGCTCGCTGATTCCCGAGGCACGGGTCGGCATCGCGCACGGCCAGATGAACGAAAAGCAGCTCGAAGACGCGATGCGCGGGTTTATCGAGAACCACATAAATGTCCTCGTATGCACCGCGATAATCGAGTCGGGGCTGGATATCCCCAATGCCAACACAATGATCGTCAACCGCGCCGATCATTTCGGGCTCGCCCAGCTCTACCAGTTGCGCGGACGGGTCGGGCGTTCGCGACAAAAGGCCTACGCGTATCTGCTGATTCCCGGCGAGCACATCATAACCCGCGACGCCAAGCGCCGGATCGAGGCCCTGCGTGAGCTGGTGGAATCGGAATCGGGCGGCGGCGGATTCAAGCTTGCGATGGCCGACCTGGAGCATCGCGGCGCCGGCAACCTGCTCGGCCGCGAACAATCGGGGGAAATAGCGGCGGTCGGCTTCGAGCTTTATACCGAGATGATGGATGAGGCTATCCATGAACTGCGTGGTGAGCCGCAACGACCCGAGTTCGAGCCCGAGCTCAAGCTAGGGGTGCCCGCCTACATCCCGGACGTCTACGTGGACGACGAGAACGAACGGCTGGTGCTCTATCGCAGATTCGCCCGCGCGGAGTCGGAAGAGGAATTGGGCGAACTGCGCGACGAGATGCGCGATCGCTTCGGTCCCGTGCCGACTCTTATCGAAAATCTGGTGCAGGCGATGAACCTGCGGCGCATGATGCGGGCACTGATGGTGATGAGCGCGATGCTCAAGGGCAATCAACTGGAAATCCGTTTCCATCCTGACGCCCCGATTGATACGAGCCGGCTTGCGAAACTGGTGGATTCGAACCGAAAGCGAATGAGGCTTACGCCCTCTTTTCATGTGCTGGTCACGCTGGACCGCGCCGAGCCGACCGACTACAAGAAGACTTTCGCGCAACTCGAATCCGTCTTGCAGGCTCTGGCCACCTGTGAGAATTTGGAATCCTGGCCGGCGCGCAGCGCCGGAACGGTTGCCAACTGAGGTCAATGCTTTTGAGCCGCGGGTTTTTGGTCGCGAGCGCCGGGTTCCTTCTGGGGACGGTGCTTATGATGATGTGCGCGCCGACATCGGTGATGGCGCGTACGTTGGACGAGATTGTCGCCAGCGTGGACGGCAATCCAATCACGATGTACGACGTGCGAGCTTTCGCGGCCGCTACCGGCAACACACTGCCGGCTTACGACACCACTTCGTCGCCCATCTTCAAGCAGGTTCTCAAGGCGCTCATAGAGCGCGACCTGATCCGCGAGGAACTCAAGAAATACCAAAGCAGGGTTAGCCCGGAGCAGGTAAACCGGTATATCCGGGGGATCGAACGCCAGCGAGGGATGACTGATCAGCAGTTTCGCCAGGTTTTGGCGCAAAACGGCGTGAGCTACGCCGATTTCCGCAAACAAGCGCGCATGCAGCTTGAAAAGGCGATGATGATCAACGACCAGGTGCGCGACAAGATTGCGATTCCCGAGTCCGAGATCAAAGCGTACTACGATGCTCACAAGAGCGACTTCATGGTCACGCACGAACGCTACAAGCTTGCGCAGATTCTCATCGCGGTTCCCCAGGGCGCGCCCGCAAACCAGGTCGCGGCAGCCAAGGCCAAGGCGGAAATGGTGCGCAAGAAGGCGCTCGCCGGCGAGAACTTCGCCGAGCTTGCGCGCAAATATTCCGACGATTCGTCGCGGAGCAAGGGTGGCGAACTCGGCTATTTCAGGCCGGGGCAGATAATGGATCAGATCCTTGCCGCGATTAAGCCGCTAAAGCCCGGCCAGATATCGAAAATAGTCAGGAGTCAGTACGGGTTTCATATCGTCAAGGTGCAACAGCACGAGATACCGGGCCCGTTGCCGCTGGCGGACGTGAAGGGTCAAATCCGTGAAAAGCTCCTGAACGAGGCTACCCAAAAACGCGCACAGGAATGGGTTGATACCTGT
>JBJKQX010000292.1:0-3875 GCA_046704965.1 Binataceae bacterium (SeqCode) | reverse complement strand
ACTTGAACGACTGTTCGCGAGTCAGGTTTCTGCCCACCTGAACCATCTGAACCAGCCCTTCGAAGAGTTGCGTCTCGACAAACCCGGGGCATACCGCGTTGACCGTTATCCCGAATTGCCCCAGTTCGAGCGCGAGACTTCGGGTAAGCCCGATGATTCCGTGTTTAGCAGCGCTTTAAGCCGCCATCATCGGTGCACCGCGCTTTCCCGCTATCGAGGAGGTATTGATTATGCGGCCGCCGCGACCGCCTTGGATGATTTTCGAGGCGACGTGCTTGGAGCACAGGAACGTTCCGGTCAGATTGATTGCGACGGTCTTGCTCCAGGAATCAAGCGTCTGCTGCACCACAGGACCGCCGCCCACGCCGCCTCCGGCGTTGTTGCAAAGGATGTCGATACGACCAAATTCCTTCCATGCGGCGTCGACCATCGCGGCAACTTCGCTTTCGTCGGTCACGTCAACCCTGACGGTCAGGCATCGGCGACCCAGCTTGCGGATTTCTTCCGCAAGCGCCTGAAGCCCCTCCATCTGTCCAAACTTCGCGTCCGGATAGTCCTTCATCGAGCGCCCATAGTCGCCCGCGATGATATCGGCGCCCTCGCCCGCGAGCCGAAGCGCGATCGCCCTGCCGATTCCACGCTCGCGTGCGCATCCCGTAACGATTGCAACCCGGTCCTTGAGTCTCATCGATTATTTCCTCCAGTGCATGTTGCCAGCCGTTACGCATCCGCATTTTTACAGGCGTCGCGCGAAACGACTGTTTTGCTCGCCCGGCGCCGGTATGTTAGTCGCAAGCCTTCAAGTTTTGGAAATGACAGAAAACGCTCTTCCGGAAAACGATCAGTCCTCGACCGCTCAAGCGGCTCCGGCACCCGCCATCCGGCACGCGCCCGTATCGCCCGTGGACGCGACTCCGCGATGGATGGCGACGCTCGCCGAACCGTATTTTGCCATCCCGATACTTCTCGCGGTCGGCGTGCTGCTTTTCATGGTCAATATGGGCGGCTATCCGCTTTACACCAAGGGCGAACCGCGCGAAGCGGTGACCATTCTCGACATCTACAATGGCGGCGGCGTAATCCTCCCGATGCGCGCCGGCGTGGAGATCCCATCGAAGCCGCTGCTGATGCACTGGATGGGAGCGCTCGCGTCACTTGCGATGGGCGGCGTGAGCATGGCAAGCGTGCGGATGCCGTCGGCACTGCTTGCGATCGCCGGAATGATCGTTTGCTACCTCTACATGCGGATGCTGTTCGACCCGCTCCCGGCTTTTCTGAGCGCGCTGATTCTCGGAACCACTTTCCAATATCTGCAGGCCGGAACCGGTGCACGGGTCGACATGACGCTGACCTTCTTCATGGAGGTCGCTTTCTTCGAATTTCTTGCCATCGCCGAAGGACTGACAAAGCGCCGGATGCTGCTCTACGTCGCGATTGCGCTTGCGGTGCTGGCCAAGGGTCCCGTGGGCGTCGTTTTGCCCGGTGCGGTGGGACTGGTGTGGATAATGTTCGGGCGCCGATGGGATCTGTTCAAGGAACTGCGGCTGGTGCGCGGAACGATAGTGGTTCTGCTGCTTGCCGGATGGTGGTATGTCGCCGCCTCAATCGTCGGCGGGACGGCATTTATCCACACCCAAATCATTGACGAGAACCTGGTCCGCTTCTTCGGCGCCAAACATTTTCACGAAGGCCACGTACATCCGTTTTATTACCTCGACCTTGCCCTGATGGCCGGATTCCTGCCCTGGACTCCACTCCTCGCGCTGGTGCTCGAGCGCGCGTGGCGCTCGCCGCGCAAGATGGAACCGCGCCTGATGTACCTGGTCGCATGGCCGGCTGTTGTGCTTCTCTTTTACAGCTTCGCAGTAAGCAAGCGGGGCGTTTACCTGCTGTCGCTTTACCCGGCGCTGGCAGGTCTGGTGGCGCTCTACATCGCGGACGCGATTCGTAATCCGGCGTCCTCGGAGCGGCTCCTCAGAATACTTTCGAGAATCGCGGGAATCTTCTTCGTCGGCGTCGCCGCGATTGCCGGCGCGGGACTTGTGATGCTTTGGCTATGGCCCGGCGCGATGGCCGCGATTTTCGAACCGTTCGGCATCACCTACGCGCCCTTTACTCATAATCTTGCCTCGGGCGCGGGAGAGCATCTGGCACTATCGATAGTGATTCCAACCGCCTGCCTGGCCGTGGGGATATTTCTGCTTCGCACTCTGCGTCCGACCGCCGAGCGAATGTCGCTTGGTCTTGCGGCCGGAATGATCGCGATCGTGATCGCGGCAAACATGGTGGTGGTGCCCGCCATCGCCGACACGCTCGCGCTCAAGAACTTCTCTGCCAAGGTCCTCGCCGTTGTGGGCAATCAACCGGTCGCCTATTTCAGGGCGATCGATTACGACGTGGCTTTCTACACCGGGCGCACCATCCCGGTCATACACGGCAAGGACAAAAAGCTTCCCGAGTATCTGATCGTGTGGGACGGAATTTACCATTGGATGGGGAAACGCAAGCGTGATCAGTACCGGGTCGTTCTCAAGAGCAATCCGACCTCGCTCGCCGGAACCGGCCGCATGCTCCTTCTGAAGCGTGTCACGCCCGCCGGCAGCCCGCCCGCGCCAACTCCACCGAGCTCGCCAACTTCGCCGAAAACGCCAAAATCGAACGACCATACTGTGTGACGGCTCCGACCCGAACTGAGCGGCGAAACGCACCACTTGCATTTCCCTGTCCGGCGACACGACGTGCCTCGCGATGTCGAGTTTGGGACCCGCCCGCGCCTATCCGTGATGAGGCGGTCGGATTCGCCTCGACCATTACCTGCGAGGTAATTGCCGCGCGCGCAACGCTCGTGTGAGATTCGCTCCCGAAGCGAAACGAGTAGCGCCGAGCGGCGCGACGACCCGCTTCGAACGCAATAGTGACAGGAGGAATCGATCATGTCGGCAGAGCAAGAAGTTCAAACGATGATGGATCAGATGTTCTCAGCTGCGGCCAAGGGCGACTTTGCCCCCTTCGCCAACGCGCTCGACGACGACCTGGAAGTCTTCGATCACGTCGCCTGTCGATTCGACAGCAGGGACAGTTTCCTTGCTTATCTTCAGAGCGCGATGGCGGACGCGGAATCGACGACCTTTGCAGTGCATCAGCCCTCGTATCGCGTCTTCGGTGACGCCGCGGTGGTGAACGCCTACGACCGTATCGCCACGGTTCCCAAAGGTGGGGGCGCCGCAAGGGTGCAGTGCGGGCGCACCACTATAGTCTCCGTCAAACGCGCCGGGGGATGGAGGATCGTGAGCGCACACTTCTCTCCGTTGCCAAAAGAGTGAGCTTTAGCATCGTTGATCCGAGGAATGCGCCCTGAATGGGGTAAAAGGTAATTTCAGGCGGGGTAGTCAAGCTCGCGCACGAGAGCGCTGCCCCGCCCGCCGCAAACTCGAGTGACTTTCATGAATAACGACAATCTCGAACAAACCACCGCAGAGACCGCAGACGTGATACGTCGATTCAACGACGTGTTTCAACGCCATGACCCCTCAGCGCTGCCGGGGTTGATAGCCGAGGACTGCGTAATCGAAAACACGACACCCGCACCGAACGGCGCCCGTCTCTTCGGCCGCGACGCATGCGTGGCCAACTGGAGCGGACTCGCGACCGCGCCGGGAACCCATTTCGAGATCGAGGACGTATTCGCCGCGGGCGATCGCGCGGTCATCCGATGGCGTTACTGCTTCGGCGAGAGCGAGGCGGATTCTATCCGTGGCGTGAACCTGATGCGCGTGCGCGACGGGCTGATCGTCGAGGCGATGGGCTACGTCAAGGGCAAATAGAGAGACGGGCGCATCACAAGCCGTCCGCCCGGAAGACGAAAGAATTGGCAT
>JBJKQX010000291.1:0-12904 GCA_046704965.1 Binataceae bacterium (SeqCode) | reverse complement strand
GCGAATATCTGGGCCTTAAGAGCGACGATCTTGAGGAGCTCAAGAAGCAGGGTGTAATCTAGGCGCTCGCGGGCGCTTCGCCCGCATCGAAGCGCAAGTGGTTCATCCGGACAAGAGAAGACGGCGGGTCCTGGTCGCGTCGTCGCGACTGATGGCCGTCGCGCTTGCGCTGTTTCTCTTCGGTCAGCTTACCGCGCTGGCCCATTCTCACCCTGACGTTCTGACCCGCGACGCAAGCAGGAGCGGGCAGATAACGGTCAGGGCCGGGCTTTGTCCGCTCTGCCTGCTCGAATTTCACACGCCGGCAAGCTCGTCTCCGGCGCCGACGTTACAAACCTCGTATGTGGTCCGGCAGCTCAGTCAGCCGACGGAGCATCCGGGCCATCATTCGCTCCCGTTTCGATCATCGCATACGCGCGCTCCTCCCGCTTCGCTCTAATCCGGCCTGTCCGGACGAAAATCCCACTTCGGAAATTCGAATTTGGAAGCGGACCGCCGTTTTTCGGGCGGTCTGGCGGGTTTTGATTGTCAGCCGCATAAGGAGTCTGACATGCGGAAGTTTGTGGCCGCGGCTTTCGGGCTGGTCGGCCTGATCGCATTGCAAGCGCTTGCGCCCGTGGCATCGGCCTGGCCGGCCGGTAGGGCGCATTTGTATAACGTGAAGGGGACGATATCCGACGCTCTCGGGAGACCGTTGGCGAATGTAAGGGTTGTTCTGCAGGAACAGAGCGGGCGGGCGTTCGCGCGTGCACGCACCGACAAAACCGGTCGGTTCATCTTCAAAAAGGTTTTATCCGGAGTTTACGCAGTTGTCGCAAACAAGGCGGGATTCAGCCCGTCGGTCTCGATCGTGACGGTTGCCGGCGGTGGCGTCAGGCCGCTTGCGATCGCGATGGAATCCAAAACCACTTTGAGCCTTAGTGTCACGGCGAAGCGGCTCGTCCAGGCGCGCAACCAGCTAAGTCCGGAGACGGGGGGCAGTGTTTATCACTTTAGTCAGAAGGCTATAGCGCAGCTTCCGCAGGGCAGCAGCACACCGATGAGCAGCGTGCTCCTGCAGGCTCCGGGAGTGGTCCAGGACTCTTACGGGCAGATCCACATTCGCGGTGAGCATGCCGATGTTCAGTACCGTATCAACGGTATCGAGCTGCCCGAGGGAATAAGCAGCGGGTTTTCAGAGACCTTCAGCCCGCGTTTCGCCCAAAGCATCTCGTTGCTTGAAGGGGCACTGCCTGCGCAGTACGGCTATCACACTGCCGGAGTGGTCCGGATCCGCACCAAAAGCGGTGACAGCTTCAACGGCGGCGATCTTGACATGTACGGAGGCCAGCGAGGAACGCTTGAGCCAAGTTTCCAGTTCGGCGGTCAGAGCGGGAAGCTGAGTTACTACGCGACCGGGCATTATCTCCAAAACGACCGAGGTCTCGCGCCGCCGACACCCGGTCCCGAAGCGATCCACGATTCCACCACCCAGGGCAGCGGCTTCAGCTACCTGTCCTACGTTCTTAATCCTACGACCCGGTTGTCTTTCATTGGCGGGTTCAACGTATCGCATTTCCAGATCCCGAATAATCCCGGCCAGGCTCCCGTCTTTACCCTGTCAGGAGTGAGTTCCTATCCATCGGCGGATCTCAATGAGACGCAGCTCGAACAAAACTACTACGGTGTGCTCGCGTTGCAGGGTGTCGCGGCCGGCAATCTCGATTATCAGGTGGCGGGATTCAGTCGTTATTCGACTCTCTCGTTCTATCCGGATAATAAGGGCGACCTCATTTATAATGGCGTCGCCTCGCGGATCTTTCGAGGTGACTGGTCGAATGGCTTACAGGGCGATTTTGCCTGGCGCGGCTTTGCGCATCACACGATTCGAGCCGGATTCTATTTTAGCGGCGAGCGTGCCGAGATAGATAATCATGCGCTCGTGTTCCCCGGCGGTCCCGGATTTCAGACCTCGACAACCCCCGTCCAGATAGTCGACGACGGTGCTTTGGTCCAGTGGCTTTACGGAGTCTATCTGCAGGATGAATGGCGGCCGCTTCCGAAGCTGACAATAAACTACGGAGTACGATTTGATCTTTACGACGGGCTGACCCGCGCCGACCAGGCGAGCCCCAGAGTGGGAGCCGTCTATCAACTGTTCGATAACACCGCCGTACATGCCGCCTATGCGCGCTATTTCACTCCGCCGCCGTTGGAAGCGGTCTCCGGCGAGGATATCGCAAAATTTGTCGGCACGACCAACCAACCGCAGGTCATGGCTGACTCCAACATCTCTCCGGAGCGTGCCCACTATTTCGACGTCGGCGTAACCCAGAAGCTGCCGGGAAATCTGAATCTGGGTCTCGACGGCTATTACAAGAAGTCGACCGACCTGCTCGACGAAGGACAGTTCGGACCTACACTGATATTCACTCCCTTCAACTACAGCAAGGGTCGTCAGTACGGCGTCGACTTGAGCAGCTCGCTGACTCGAGGACACCTGAGCGCCTATGCCAACTTTGCCTATTCTGTCGCACAGGGAATCGGTATCGCTTCGGATCAGTTTTTATTCGATCGCCAGGAGCTGAATTACATCAAAAATCACTATGTCTTTCTCGACCACGACCAGACATTCACCGCGTCGTGGGGCGCGGCGTACAACTGGCGCGGGTTCCTGTTCAGTCTCGATGGTCTTTATGGCAGTGGACTGCGCACCGGATTTGCAAACACAGGCAACCTGCCTTTCTATATCCAGTTCAACGCCGGGATCAGCAAGCGATTTACCTTGCCCGAAGTCGGGCAGCTCAAGGGGCGACTGACGGTGATCAACCTCGGAGACTGGATTTACCAGATTCGGAGCGGGTCGGGCATCGGTGTGTTTGCTCCGCAGTACGGGCCTCGGCGGGCGGTCTACCTGGGACTCACATGGTACTTTCCGTGGTCCGGGCCGAGCGCCGTCGCACACTGAAAAGACGGACACCGTCATGCATGAGGCGAGGGTCGCTCTGAAGCGACCAGTTATGGTTATGTGAAGGGAACGCGCGCGGTGACACGATGGCTGACCGGGATCTGTTCGAAGCGATAGAATTTCTCAAGGCTCACGCCGAGGAGATCCTCGCGCGATTCTCACGCACGCGGCGCGACATCCACTACGCCGACCTTCGCTTCGAAGTCGTCTTTCGCCGCTCCGCCTCGGCGACCAGCGGCGAACCGCGACGCGCGGGCGAGAACGAAACGGCGGGCTTCTGCATCAGCGTGCATGTGCGCGGCGCCGCGGGAATTGTCGGTCACGGTCAATGCGGCGGCGAGCTCGGACGCCTCGCGGCGAATCTGCAGAAGCTTCGCGCCGCATTGACGGACGCTCTTGGCCGCGCCGGAGACCGGGCGCGGCTCGACGCACGCCACAAAGCCGCAGCGAAAAAGCGGCTTGGCACGGCGGCGTCAACTATCGACGCGGGCGCGTTCGCGCCGCGCGCTTCGATACGCGATGAAGTCGAGGCGGTGTTCCGCGAGGACGCGCGAACGCTCAATCCTGACGCGCCGCGACAACTCGCGCTCGACGCCTCGATGGCGGTGCGAGGTCTCGGGAGTGGGATTGCCTTCAACGCGGTCAGCGCGACCACTGAACTCAGGCGCGAACTTTTCGCCAGCACCGAAGGCAGCCTGATCGTGCAGGGCTTCGCGTTCTCGCAAGGCGACTTTTACGTCGTCGCGGACGACGGCGCCGGCGGCCATCAGGAGATATTCGACACGATAGGTCAGCAGCGCGGATTCGAGACGCTCGCGCACGGATATCGCGACGAACTGATTCCGAGTCCTGACTTGCGGACGTTCTGCCTTGAGCTGGCGCGCGAGGCACGCGAGCTTGCTTCGGCGCCGGTTCTGAAGCCGCCGGACGGCGAGGTCACGGTGGTCACCGATCCGCATTTCAACGCGCTGCTTGCGCACGAGATCGTGGGCCATCCGTCGGAAGCCGACCGCGCACTCAAGATGGAGGCCGCGTACGCGGGACGCAGTTGGTTCGTGCGTTCGGCAGACGACACCGAGCTTGGGCGCAGAATCGGCTCAAGCGTGCTCTCCGCGTGCTCCGATCCGACCTTGTACGGCTACGGCCACTATCGCTACGACCATGAGGGAACGCCCGGGCGGCGCGTCGTTCATATCGATCGGGGCGTGTTTTCCGGCTTTCTGAATTCGCGCGCGACCGCCGGGATACTCGGTGTCGAGCCCAACGGCTCGGCACGCGCGAGCGAGGTCTGTCATGTGCCGCTCATCAGGATGTCGAACACGTTCTTCATGCCGGGCGAGACGCCGCCCGAAAAAATAATCGCCGACGCCGAGCACGGTTATTACGTATGCGCGCATCACACTCCGTCGATCGCGGAATCGCGCGAGAACTTCAGGATTGGCGCGCGGCGGGTTTACGAAATTGACCACGGCAGGGTGGGGCGTCTCTATCGGTCGGGCAGCGTGATTGCCGATTCGAAGCGGTTTTTTATGGATGTGGACGCGGTCGGCAACGACCTCAGGCTGGTCGCGATTCCCAACTGCGGCAAGGGTCAGCCGATGCAGGTCAAGCGGATGTCGAACGGCGGGCCAACGATGCGCTCGCGAGCGCGGTTGGGAGGCGGATGATGCGCTCGCTTGCGGAACTTGCGCGCTTTGCGCGTGCGGCTCGCGATATCGTCGCGCGCGAGGGGGACGCGGAGCAGTTCGAGGTTTACTGCACCAGCGGCGACAAGCGAATCGCCCGACTCAATTACACCTCCGACATTCCGTGTCGCGGACTGGAGGAAATGAAATCGCTCGAGGCCGACGGATTCCATATAAGAATCACGCGGCGCGGCAATCCTCATGAGATTGGTGCTGCTTTCGAGGCCGGAGAGCTTAGCGCCGAGGCGGTCCGCGCGGTGCTTACCCGGGCACGTCGCGCAGCGGTTATCGATCCCGACTTTCCGGGGTTTCCATCCGGACCACGCTCGCTTCGTTCGACGGGACAAACCGCGGGTGATCTCATCCGCGCGGGTGACGGAGCGATTGCTGCCGCGGCGTGGTCGGTGGTCGAGGGTGCCGCGGCAACTTTCGCGCGGAGAAACGTCGCGTTGGACGCGGCGACGGGAAATTCCCGTCCGCGACTAGTGGTTGGCGGCGACGTGACGGTTGTTCGTGACAGAATCGCGCTCGCATCATCGAATTTTAGTGACGTACGTACCGACGCGAGCGCATACTTCAGTTCGTCGGTTACGGCGTTGGTGGAAAGTCTCGACGGTAAAGGGACCGCGTCGGCAGTGGGCTCGTCGGTCTCCGCGATGAAACGGGCGACGGCCACTCTTGGCGTGGATGCGGTCAATCGCGCGCTTTCACTGGCGCATGGCGTGAGACCGGAGGCGGGCGTCTATCGTGTGGTGCTCGGACCGCAGCCGATCGCGGAGATTCTGAATTACATGGTGATGGGATCGCTCACGACCGGCGCGTTCCATCGGGCCAATTCAGCATATCAGGGACGTTTCGGAGCGCGGGTGATGGATGAGCGCCTGGGACTGATCGACGATCCGCGAAAGCGCGACGGTGCGATCGGGCGTCGTGTCACGTGCGAGGGATTTCCCACCCGGCGGATCGAGCTTGTGCGCGAGGGACGGCTGGTGGGCCTGATGTCGAATTTCTACGACAGCAATCGGCTGGAGCACGACAGCGACCGCGCGACCAAGCTCGGACCCGACGCGGACGGAGTGGGTCCGTTTCCGGCGCTCAGCGGATACCGGCTCGGCGAAGGCGGCGGCCGTGAGTATAACCATTACCCCGCTTCGTCGGGAACCAACGTGGTGATGACGGCGCGTGAGGGTGTCGCGGACGAGGAACTGATCCGGGCGGTCGGCGACGGGCTCTATGTAGGACGGGTCTGGTACACGTATCCGATAAACGGACAGCGGGCGGGCGATTTCACCTGCACGGTTAGCGGCGATTCCCGCGTGATCAGAAACGGAAAACTCGCCGAGCCAATCGCTCCCAACTCGCTGCGAATCAATTCGAATATCGAAAGAGTCTTCAATCGAGTAATGCAGGCGGGGCGACGATCGCATCCGGCCGTCGTATGGGGAGCCGCCCAAGTTTACTACGTGCCCGCGCTTGCGGTTGACGGTATCGAGCTTGCGGCGGTCGGCGAGCGGCTCGGCCAGACGTGAGAGGACAACCGGGCGGGAGACTCAGGAGACTTTTTTGCCGTTCTTGTAAACCTCTTGCCAGTTACGGATTCCCGCCGGGCCCCATCGCTTCCACACCCCGTCACGCTTGCCGTCGAGGTACTTCCCCTTGGCTGACATCTGACCGTTCGGATACCAGCCGACGTGCTCACCGTCCTGAACGCCGCTCTTGTAATGGTCGACCGATTTCTTGTGGCCGTTTTCGTACCACATCGTCCACGCGCCGTTCTGCTTGCCGTCCTTGAAGTACCCCTCCATCATTCTGGCGCCGCTTTCGTGGTACAGAATGTAAATGCCGTCCTTGACCGCCTTGCCGTTGACGGTTTTCTGGCACCAGATTTCCTGACCCTGGGGCGGCGGCTGACCCATCAGTTGGGCGCCCGGCGGACATACGATCTTGTCGCGCTTGCATCCGCCCAGAATCAGGATGAACAGGCACGCCGCCGCAGCCGTTACGAATTTCGCTCTAACCATCCACGCTGCTCCGAAAAAACAGGAGCGGGGTCGCCGCAACGGCCCCGCTCCGACACTCGCCTGTGCGTCGCGATTATCCTTTCGAGCCCGTGGAGCCGAGCAGATTTCCGCCCAGCGTCGGATGGCCGATAGTCTTGTCGCCGATCACGTTGACCACCGAAGGCTTGCCCGACTTGAAGGCGCGCTCAAGCGCGGGAACCAGGTCGTCAGGCTTCTCCACGTGTTCACCGTGACATCCCATTTCCTCGAACACCTTGTCGTAGCGGATGTTGTCGAGCATGTTGAAGGGGTCGGTCTTGCCTTTGAGACCCGGCATCTGGTCGAAGCTCGGTCCCCATGAGCTGTTGTTCCACAGCAGCAGCACGATAGGCAGCTTGTAGCGGGCCGCGGTCTCCATATCGAAGCCGCCGATTCCCACACCGCCGTCGCCGGCCACGACCACGACCTGCGCGCCGGGACGCGCGAGCTGAACGCCGATTCCCATCCCCACGCCGTGACCCACAGGGGCGAGCGGTCCGGCGTCGACCACCTGGCCCATGAAGCGCGAGGTGAACCACTGACTCATCCATCCCGACAGCGTGAAGCTGTCGATTACAGCAGTCGCGTTCTTGTCGATAACCGCGATCAGGTCATTGGCCAGGCGGGCCGGATCAAGCGGCGTCACGCCGTGGACCTTGGATTCCTGCTCGCGGATCATGCGGCTGAAGTTTTCCCGCGCTTCCGCAATCTCCTTGAGCCACGGCGAGTTGCGATTTTTCGAAAAGTCGAGCTTCAGCTCCTTGATCCGGTTGATCATCTGCCGAAGCACGGTTTTCACGTCTCCCACGATCGGAACGTCGGCGTTCACCTGCCATCCGATACGCGTGGGAGTCGGGTCGACCTGAATGTACTTGGCCTTGTCGGTCCATGTGGGAGGCTGGCCGAAATGCTCACCGCTCCAGAAGCGGAAACCCAGCGACATCACCACGTCCGCGCGCCCGGTGAATGGCTTCTTGAACGCGCCGCGAATTGCGAGCGGGCTCTCTTCGGACACCGCGCCCTGGCCGGCCCTGCGCGCGTAAACCGGAATTGAAGTGAGTTCGGCGAACTCGTTGAGTTCGGGTGCTGCCTGCGACCAGAAAAGTCCGTCGCCGCCCGCTATCAGAGGACGTTCGGCCGCGTGAAGCATCTCGATAGCGCGGTCGATATGCGAGGGTTCGCCGCCAGAGCGCACGTCATCGATCGTGAAGCGCCCGGCGCCCTTGTGCTGACGAGCGTCGTCGTCGTGATGGTAGAGGATGTTTTGCGGTATCTCGAAGAGTGAAACGCCCTGTGGCGGAGAGATCGCCTCGCGGAAGGCCGATCGCAGGTCGAACTGAATAGTAGACCAGTCGGTGACCCGCTTGGTGAACTTCGAGAAGCTGTTCACGACGTCGGAGCCGTAGGCTTCCTGGAACGAACCGAGATGGTCCTCGGTATTGGGATGTTGTCCCGAGATACAGACCACGGCGCTGCCGGTGAGCCCGGCCACGCAAAGTCCGGTGACCGCGTTGGTCAGTCCGCATCCCGCCGTCACCATGCACACGCCGGGCTGCCCCGAGGTCCGCGCATAAGCGTCGGCGGCGTAAGCGGTCGCCTGCTCATGGCGCATATGGATCATCTGTATGTCGTGGCTGCGCAGTTGAGCGAGGATCGGGAACAAATGACCGCCATTGATCGTAAAGCAATAGCGAACCCCGTTTTCCTTCATGACGCTGGCGATTAGTTCGCCGCCGTCCACTTTGGCCATCTGGAACCCTCCGTTGATTCTCTAGCCGACTTGCCCGGGCAGTTCCGCGGGCATGCCGACCAATTATCGCATCAGCGGCGGATTTGCACATCCACGGAACGTCCGGGCGCTTGAACTTTCCGAATCCTTGCACATTTTCGTTCGGAGCGAAAAGGACTGCGAAGGCAATCGCCGGCTACGATTCGACGGATTGCTTGAAAGCGCTTGAGTCGCCTGTCAGGGTAAAAGAACTGCGCCATGAGCCAGGCCGGGGGGATGTGCGGTGGTGCGGCACTCCGATGATCAAAAAAACAGTTGCGTTTTTACTGCTGACTATCGTCCTGCTCTGCCCTTCAGCTAAGGCCGAAACCGGTATCATTCAAAGTATCCTGCATCCCGGGACATGGCAGTTCCACAATAAGTTCTCGCTGCTCAATCCAGAGGAGTGGCCGATTATTCCTATCCCCGAGATTGCCACCGATCCCAACAGCGGGGTGACGGTGGGAATCCTGCCCGTCCTCCTGGCCACCAACTCGAAGCACGACATCACCGCGATCGTGGCTCCCGACATCAACACCAACACCACGCTCGGCCCGGGCGGTACTTTCCGTTACCTGGCTTACCCGTCGGAGGACACGCAGTGGTACTTCACCGCGGGCATGCAGGAAAAGATCGCGCAGCAGGTCGATTTCGAATACCAAACCGGCCTGACGCGCCGTAATTGGTGGTCGTTCACGGCACGATTCAAGTACGAGCGCGACCCGACCGACCGTTTCTACGGGGTTGGCAATAACTCGCAGCTTGGGAATGAAACCAATTATACCGAGGAGCAGGTCTACGGGCGGGCAACCTTCGGTGTCAACTTCACTCCCAGTTTGCAGCTCTCTTACACTCTGAAGCCGCGTTACGTTCGAATCAGCGACGGGGCGTACACCAATGTGCCGAATATCTCGGAGCTGTTTCCCAACCAAAAGGGACTCGACGGCGGGACATCGGTGTTGAACATGCTGATGTTCAGCTACGACACGCGCAATTCGGTCGAAATCCCGCGCGACGGAACCCTGTTCCGCGTGTTTGCGGGTATCGCCGATCGCAGCTTTCTGAGTTCCGTGTCCTACACGCGACTGGGCGCTGAGTTTCGGCACTACGACCCGCTGACGCCGAAGATAACCCTGGCAAGCCATCTGTTTCTCGAATATCAGCCCGCCGGAAACGAGCTTCCGTTCTGGTCGATGGTGGATCTGGGCGGGGAGTCGACATCGATTTGGAGCAACCAGATGACTTTGCGCGGGTTCGGCAGCGGGCGTTTTGTCGATAACAACGTCGCGCTGGGAAACATCGAGATGCGCACTCGGGTGTACGATATGAATATATTCGGCACCCACGGAATTCTTGAGCTGGCGCCGTTCCTCGATATCGGCCGCGTCGCGCACAACATGGATTTCGACCCGTTCAGCGGATTGCATCCTGTGGGCGGAATCGGATTCCGCGGTATCGCTGAGCCGTTCGTGGTCGGCTACGTCGACATAGGCTACGG
The DNA here is from genome assembly GCA_046704965.1 of Binataceae bacterium (SeqCode). Lineage (GTDB taxonomy): Bacteria > Desulfobacterota > Binatia > Binatales > Binataceae > DTIX01. The sequence goes on along the minus strand of JBJKQX010000291.1, from coordinate 2,967 downwards.
GGGCGAAGGTGCCGCGATCTTCACAGGCATCAACTACCCGTTCTAGACCGCGCCAGTTCGCCGCCCGCGCCGCACCCACGCCTGCGCATTCCCGGTTGCACCGGGACCAGCTTTAGTGCCTCGTCTAATTGGGGACTGTGGAAAGGCGGACTGCCCGGGCATGCCGCCGCCGCAGCAGCCGGGCAGTCGCCATTACGAAGCCGACTCTTCGCGAGGCCGGAGTCAACCGCCAAAGAAAGGCGCGCACACCGCTCTCACCTCGCTCTCTTGGCGGGCATCGACGAAAAAAACGTCGAGATGCTCGGTAGAGTTGAAAATCTCCGCGAACACTTTGCCGACCTCGCGGATCAACGCATGATCGACCCCGTTGTCCGCTCGCACGCGAAGTGCCCTGAGCACAGCACTGGCGTAGCCGCCCCTCCTGCTCCTGCGCACGCAGAGCACGACGGACGGCCGCGAGCCGTCGTGATAGTCGGCAACCGCGAGATAGCCGGCGCGCACGCCTTCGGCTGCTTCGAGAAGCGGTACGAGTCTCCGCTTGAGCTCCCGCTCGATCTCGCCATCCTGCTCGTAGAGAAACTCAATGTGCCTTGGATCGACGCTTAACTGATCGACCTTTTTCACACTTACATGTGCTCGATGATCTCGCGCGATACCTCTTCGAGTGAATCCGCGAATCCTTCCATCGGCGGATTGAGGAACACCTGGCTGAGACCGGCTTTCTCAAGCGCCCGTAACTGCTCTATCACCTGTTCGCGCGTCCCGATGACGGTGGTCGCCTTGATCATCTCGGGCGTTACGAAGCGCCATTCGGCGGGCTCCACGTACGTGCAATGCCCCAGATGAAGCTCGAGGTATCGTTCCTCTTTCGGCGTCTTCATCTTTGATACGTAATCCGCATAGGCCTGATACGTCGGCTGAATCTCTTTCGGCAACGATTCCGGGCGCGCATATCCCGCCGCGGCCGCATGCAGGTTGGCCATCACCCACGGTCCGGTCATCGCCTTGACCCGAGGCGAATCGAGATCCTCACCTCGACGCAGCACGCATACGTGCGTCAGCGACGCCACCGGGAAATTCTTGAGTGTGCGTCCTGCGCGGGCCGCTCCAGCCTTGATATGGCCCATCACGGTTTCCATCCGCTCGGGCGTGACCACGCCGGTCGTCACCGCGCCGTCGCCGAACTCGCCGGCAAGTCCAAGTACCTTGGGACCGTTGCCCGCCGGATAGAAAGGAATCGGTCCGTCGAGGTTGATGAAGCGGTAGTCGCGATGCAGATAGCGGATTTTCCGGCTCATTCCTTCGGTGTTGTAGGTCGTCTCACCATTTTTCAGCAGGTCGTGGATTACGCGGACCTCTTCCCTGAAGGTCGCGAACTTTACCGGCGGCAGACCCATCACGCGCCGCCCCGTATGGCCCGTTCCGTAGCCAAGGATAACCCGTCCGGGCGCAAGCTCGTTGATGGTGCCGATGGCTTCGACGGTCACGGGCGGAATCCGATTGGTCGCGATCGCCACTCCTGTGGCGAGCTTTATTTTGCTCGTATTGACCGCGGCCAGCGCCATACACGCCCATACGTCGCCCCAAATCATGTGCGAATCGGGAATCCACGCATGCGTGAAGCCCAGGTCTTCGGCAAGCTTGGGATCGGTTATCGCGCGCTGCGGCCTCGTGAAGATTAAAGTTCCGAACTCCATTGCAGCATCTCCCTCCGTTCTTCGCCCCGGTTCGGGCGGCGCCACTATAGCGCGAATCGCCTATGCGGCATAAATCAACCGCGCCCGCTGATTCCGGAGGAAATACGTTGACAATCCGGCCCGTTGGGAGACAGTGAATGTATCGCTCGACGGTCGGAGGGGATTCGGATGAGCACTTCATTGAAGGACCACACCATGGCGCCTGCGACCGGTTCTGACCTGGTGGCTCCCGATTGCCAGGGTATGAACTTCTTTCTCGCCGACGAGGCGTTTCGCGGACTGCTCGATCTCTACATGGAGCCGGAGCTCCGCAGCCATCTGGAGCCCCATCTTGCCCGCCTTGGCGAGCTTGCCGGCGGTCGTCTCGACCAACTCGCCCGCGTGGCCGATCGTCACCCTCCCGTGCTCCATCCGCGCGACCGTTTCGGACGTGACGAGGACTGGATCGAGTATGACGGCGCGTACCGCGAGATGGAGCGGATCGCATTCGGGGAACTCGGGCTTCACGCGATGATCCATCGCGGCGGCGTGCTCGGATGGCCTCGTCCGATGCCGCCGATCGTCAAGTACGGATTTCAGTATCTGTTCGTTCAGGCGGAGTTCGGTCTGATGTGCCCGGTTAGCGTGACCGACACCTCGATTTACGTCATCGCCCGCTACGGAAGCGAAGAACTTAAGCAAAGGCTTCTGCCCCGGATGCTCTCGCAGAACCTCGACGAGTTCTGGAAGGGCACGCAGTTCATGACCGAGAAGGCTGGCGGCTCGGACGTCGGCGCTCTGGAGACCGTGGCACGCCTTGAGGACGGCGAGTGGCGGCTTTACGGCGAGAAATGGTTCTGTTCGCACGCCGACGCGGACGTGGCGTTGCTTCTGGCGCGCCCCGAAGGGGCGGCGGCGGGAACGCGTGGCCTCGGATTGTTTGCGATGCCGCGGCGTCTGGAGGACGGAACGCGCAATCGGTACCGGATCGTTCGCCTCAAGGACAAGCTCGGAACCAAATCGATGGCTAGCGGCGAGATTCGGCTCGAAGGCGCGCTGGCGTGGGTGGTCGGCGACGTCCGAAACGGGCTCAAGCAGATGCTCGACCAGGTCAACCTGTCGCGCCTTTCACACGGAGTACGTGCCGCCGCGATGATGCGCCGGTGTCTGAACGAATCGCTCGTGGTCGCGCGAGGTCGTATCGCCTTCGGCAAGCGGATTATCGAGATGCCGATAGTCCGGCGCCAGCTTATGAAGATCATGGTGCCGACCGAGCAGGCGCTCTCGATGT
>JBJKQX010000290.1:0-3491 GCA_046704965.1 Binataceae bacterium (SeqCode) | reverse complement strand
GGCGCTGCCCAAAATGATCCGAGCACGCGTAGCCAGCGCCGCCGGAATCGTTTCCGCACGCAGCCAGGCTTCCAGCTCTGCTCGGTCTGTCCCGCTTATCTCCACCCACCGACTCTTTACGCCCATGCCACTTAGACGAACACACGCTACACTTAATTCACGGACGCGACATTAGCTGTTCCTTCGACGAGCTTGCTCCGGCCCTGAACGCGATGAAGCGTTCGACGGCATCGCGGAGACCGGCCATGAAGTGCTCGGCGGAAAACTTTTCGCCTTGCCGGCGTAGATGGTCGATCAAGGTTTCGCGCAGCGAATGATTGTTCAGCACGCTGATTATCTTTTCCACGGCTTCACAATCGTTGCGGTAGAGCAGCGCCTCATGATCCACGATTTCCGCTTGCCCTCCTTCGACGGGAACAAACGTGACGCATCCCGCCTTGACCATTTCCGCCACAGCAATACCGAACGCCTCGCCGTGGCGCGCGTGGATTCCGTAGCGGCACTCCGCCATGATTTTCATCTTCTCCGGACCCATGCGGCACCCTTCCAGCAACACCCATTCGGGGTGTTGCCTTGCGCACGCGGCGATCTTGCGTGCGTATTGGGAGTCATCGAGCGGGCCTATTATTCTGAGCCTCACGTCGTACCCGCGATTGCGAATCGCGCCGATTACTTGGATCATCCGCTCGATTTGTTTTTCCGGTGATATCCGGCCGATACACACGAAATCGTCGCGTCTGCGGCGGAACGCAAGGTCGGGGCATCCGCCGGTTACCGGCGGATATATTACTTCAGCATGCGCACCGTACCTTTCGCGGAGCCGGCGTGCCGTCCATCGCGAGTTCGCGATGATCGCGTCCTCGCCGGAAAAAAGATTTCGGCCCGACGGCGGCGCGATCCTTCGACACAGGCGTAAATACAAACGCCGCAGCTGTTGCTCGCGGTGAAACCAACCCCGCATACCCTCCGGCGCTGGATCGAACCGGCGTCGCAACTCTTCTTCCCACGAGAAATCCGCTACGCACTGAATAGCGGGCACGCCGAAGTCGCATAGATTGTAAGCGTTTAAGATAACGTCATAGTCGTTGGCTATGGATCTTGCTCCACGCGCAAAGAATGCTCCGCGAATCGCGTCCCCGGCCTGAAGATGCGACAGCCCGAGAGGCATCTCGACCGAGCGAATAGTGACGTCGTCCGTGTCCACGTTGGTTCCGTAGAATTCATTCAGTGCCGGCAGGTCGACCTTGCCCGGGCTAAGGATGGAGATAGAGAAGTCATGCTTAAGCGCTTCGGCTGCCCACATTGCCCGAGCTTCCGAGCCGCCCAGTCCGACTCTCAAAATGGCATGTACGATACCGACGGACCTCAATTGACCGGCCTCTTACGAACCCCAATAAGGAGCTGTTGCAACGACTCTTGTATTCACTGTCGATGACGTTCGGGTGAAATGGAGCGCTTAGGAGATCAGGGACGGATCATGAACAGTAGACCGAAGGCGTTGAGAAAAGCGGTGATACCTTCCCCGTATCAACTTTTCTGCTCGACCAACTCGTCGCCCTTGCAGTTCCGTTAGCGTGCCTCGGTGTGCATTGCCGAAGGTGGCACACAATCCCTCAGCAGTGTCTCCAGCTTGCGAATCTGCTTGGCCAAGTCACCAACAGCTATAATGCGCACGCGGGCCGCCCGCCCCATCCTCTCTCGTAGTTCCGGATCGCGCGCCAAGTGAATCATTCGCTCACCCATCGCGCGCCAGTCGCCCTCCGGAACAAGATAGCCTGTCTCGCCGTGGACGATTTGATCTGGCAGCCCACCGTGGTCCGTGCCGATCACTGGTAGGCCGACCGCCTGCGCCTCGGCCACCGCCACGCCCCATCCTTCCACCTGCCCCAGCCTGGTTGTTATGTTGTGTTGGAGGCACACGTGGCTCTGCCGCAGTTCGTTCGCGACGATGCGGAACGGCTGTCTACCAAGAAAAGTCACCTTGTGTTCGATTCGCAGTCGCCTGACGAGCCGCAGCGCGGGCTTCAGCAAAGGGCCGTCGCCGATCATGGTCAGGGATACGGACTTCTCAGTGTCGTAACAGTGTGCAAACGCCCGTAACGTGAACAGAGGCCCCTTCACTGACGTCATTCGTCCGACGGTAATGAAGTGGCAGCCTTCTTTTCTCTCAAGACTCGGCAATGTTCGCTCAATTGGGGCCCCGCAAGGAATAATCGATAACTTTCCCTTGGGGCACTCAAGTTTTGCCAGTGTCTCTGCCATATGCGTGCTGACAGCAACAATGGCGGCAGAGTCGCGGCAAAGCTCCGGTAGTTGTGATACGTATCCCCTGTACCTCAGCATCGCCGACGCGTCGTAGCCGTGAAAATGTGTGACAAGCGGTATCCCGTGGTGCCGGCAGCCATCCAGCGCTTGCAGCGCATTCGGCGCGAACTCTGCCAGCACCACGTCGGGCCTTCGTTCCTCCACGTAGCGGTCGAAATACGCCTCCATCTCCGGCGGCCAAGGGGGCACCCGGATATCACTTACGGTCTCCTTGAGACGGCGGACAACCTTCGGGAAGAACCGCTCCGGACTCCGCGGCTGCGTATGCAGTGCGTAGATTCTGCCGGTCGAGGTTTCTCTCTCGAATGTAAGCGTCGGGTTGCGATAGAGCGCCACCACGTCCGCGCCGAGGCTCTCGGCGTGCCGTCGGATAAAGGTCTCCGACAGCTGCGGATATGTTTCGGTGACAATCGCAACGCGCATGAACCTTCGAGCCTCGTTGGAGGCGGAAGCGCCTCTCCAGGTTTTCTCAGAAACCAATCGTCTGGAAGGGGCGCTCGGAGCGGATATCTATTTCGCTATGCCGAATCCGGGCACCCCGTGAGCGCGGAAGTAGGAAACCGCATTCTCCTTCTCTTCGCGGTCCAGGAGCAGCGACCAACTCAGTCCCGCAAACGCGCCCAGCGTGACCGCAAGGAAGGCGGCCTTGACCACCAGGCTCACCGGAACGCATGCTGCAATCAGTGCCGCCGTCATAGCGCAGGCTGTCAGGCCCAGTCGCGGAATCGACGCGCCTGCTTCCGGAAGAAGGTGCCCCACCACAAGAAACAGAATTACGGTTTCTATTATGGACCGTACCGTCCAGGTTATTGCGGCACCTACCACCCCGTAATGGGAAAGCGTCCACCACAGCGTAGTGAAAAAGAACGGAACCTCTAATATCCGCAGTTTGGTGATCAGGTCGGGGCGGTCCGCCCCTTGAATCAGCGCGCTGGGCATCCACGCAACGCTGTTGAACAGCACTCCCACCGCAAGCCAGCGCATGACCGTTGTGCCGCGCCTGGCGAACGACGGACCCATCCAAAAGCCAAGCAACTCGGGCGCCAGTGCGACTATGAGGAGCACCGCCGGAAACAGCGCAAACAGCAGGTAGCGCGTCGCGCGCCCGAACAGCATCGCTGCGCGCGGCTTGTCTCGCGCGAATAACGCCGAGAAAGCAGGAAAAA
>JBJKQX010000289.1:0-5230 GCA_046704965.1 Binataceae bacterium (SeqCode) | reverse complement strand
TCTGCGATCGCAACCATGCCTCCAACTCCGTCCGATCCGCTTTGCTCACTTCCACGCAGCAGGTCTTTATCGCCATGCTGCTTAGACGACCGAACCCTAAAGTTAATTCAGGAACGCGACACTAGTTCCGCGGGGCAGGTCAGGGCAGACTACGCTATCGCCTTTGACCATTCGGGAAACCTCTGGGTCACCAACTTTGGTAGCTCCACCGTGCAGAAATTTGACATCGCCTATACTTCCTTCCCCAGTATTAACGGAAAAGCCTATCCCGCGGCTGCGGTGACGCTAAGTGCGACCAGCGTGACCACCAGCACCGGCACTGCCCAGAGCCTGGACGGACCCGATGGGCTCGCGTTTGATCACTCGGGGGATCTCTGGGTTGCGAACTGGTCTAGCGACTACAGCGGTAGTTTGGCCGAGTTCACGCCCAAGCAGCTCGCCGCGACCGGCAGCCCGAGTCCCACTGCCTTCCTTGATTCCGACACGAACGGAACCAACATAAGCAACCCGATACTCTTCACCTTCGGCCCGTCGATTAAGTAGACACTGAAGGCTGACTCATGGCGCGTACGGCGGGGCTTGTTGTTAATAACGGCAGGCCCCGCTGGTTTTTCTCCGAGAGGGTGAGGCGGCAGGTTTGACCCTCGCAAGCCGGGTCCATCATCTTCTATTTTCCGGCACCGCAGACTCTCGCAACCGAGCCCGGTAAAGCCTATGGTTTTCCATCGCGGGTGCGAGCCGCAGGGAGGGTACGTGGCGTCCGCTGAAGATTTTTGCGGCAAAACTTTCGCCTGGCATCGCTTTGGCTCATACGCGGTGGCATGCGATCATAACCGGAGGCCGAGGGGGCTAACGACGCTATATGGATGACATGGAGGCGAGCTTGTTGAAGTGGAGCTATTTTGGGGACGCGCGGCGTTGTGGGGCGCGCAAAACGGGTGCGCGGGTCTCGATTCCCGCCGCCATCGCGCTGCTGGTCTCCGTGTTGATACCGGCTGGATTGGTTCACGCAGCCACCGACGGCGGCCGCGTGGTAGCGACGGTCGGCAATCACAAAATAACCGAGCAGGAGCTTGACCGGGAGATTACGCCCCAACTCAATGCGGTCAGGAACCGGGTTTATGAGATAAAGCGTCAGGCGATCGAGCAGATGGCCAACCGTTATCTGGTTGAGCAGGCAGCGAGCAAGGAGCACCTTTCGGTTGAGCAATACGTCCAGCGGCATACTCAAACCAAAAAGGTTACCGAAGCCGACGCGAAAAATTTCTACGACCTGAACAAGGCGCGTATCAAGGTTCCGTTCGCCAAGATAAAGGATCGGATTATCGACCTGTTGCAGCGCCAGCGGCAGGAACAGGCGCAGGCCAAGTTGCTCGCCGACCTCAAGAAGTCCAATCCGGTCAAGATGATGATCGATCCGCCGCGGTTCAAAGTCGCGACCGACGGCTATCCCGCGCTCGGTCCCAAGGACGCGCCGGTCACGATAGTCGAATTTGCGGATTTTGAGTGCCCGTTCTGCGGACGTGTCGAACCTACGGTGATGAAGGTTATGAAGACCTTCGGCAAGAAGGTACGTCTGGTGTACGTGAACTTCCCGCTCGGGATTCATCCGTACGCTTTCCAGGCGGCGGAAGCGGCCAGTTGCGCGGAAGAGCAGGGCAAGTTCTGGCCGTATCACAATATGCTGTTCGCGAATCAAACGAAGCTCGACAAAAAGGATCTCAAAAACTACGCGGCGAAGCTTGGGCTGAAAACCAAGGAATTCGACGCGTGCTTCGACAAGGGCAAATATCGGAGCGCTATCGAGGCACAGATTCACCGGGGAAATTCGCTCGGGGTGACGGGTACTCCCACGTTCTTCGTCAACGGACGAATGATGGTGGGTGCGCAGCCGTTTGAAAGCTTCAAGAGCATGATCGATGAAGAGCTTGCGCGCTCGGCCCATGGTAAACGCTAACGCTAATTGGGGTTGATAGTGCGACCGCCGGATCGTGGCACCCCTTTTTGGGCGACAACGCGTCGGCGGTCGTTAAACCCGGAGAAACAAACCAGGTGGATGCCCGGCTGGCGGGGAGGAAAACCATGAAAGGCAGCTTTGTACCGGGGTTTGTGGCTGTGGTATTTGGAGTGTTCTTGCTGATGGCAGTGCCGGCGGCCAACGCTCAAACCATGGGGGAGTACGGCATGCAGACCGCCGCTTCCGCGGCCAACGCGAAGAGCGCCAGCTCGTCGCTGGGAGAGGCGATTCGCAACCGGATGCATATGCCGTCGGGCGCCGACCATCGCTCCGGCGGTAGCCATACGGTCACGGTTCCTGACAGCGGCGAACAATACGCGCGCTCGACCACCGATTCGAAGAGCGACTCGGAGCATGCCGAGAAGGGCGACAGCAACAAGAAAAAGACCTCTGACGAAGACGCCCCATGGAGGGGCAACTGGGTAAGGGTCAGGTGACGGACACGTGCCTGTAGCAGGTCTGTCGAGCCGGCCGCGACCGCCGCCGGCGGGCTTGTTTACATCCGCCCAAATACAGCTTACGAAAGGAACGAGAGAACGAAAGACTGAAAGTAATAAAGACTGTCTGAGTCATTACATCGCGCGCAGCACCGGACGGTTCGCCGCTCCGAGGTCGCGCCGAACAAGGAGGGGGATGGATGAAGACTCGAGGATGGTTGATCGTTCTGATGGGCTCCGCGCTGATTGCTTTCGGTGCGTATTCCAGTCTCGCTTCGCAATCGGCAAATGCTTCTGTTCAGAGTCGCACGGGAATCGTTCCGGTCGGCTATAACGCACCCGGACCCGATTCCAACTGGGTCGAGGTTCCGTCGGGCAACAGTAGACCAACCAGCCGCAGCGACGCCGGAACCAGCGGCGGCCGAGTCGACAACAGATGGCCTTCTTCGTCTGGTTCCGGTAACGCGCGAGTCACCATTATCGAGTACGGCGACTATGAATGCCCGTATTGCAGGGGCGATGAACCGGTTCTGCGCGAGCTTCGCCACAAATACGGCAGCAATCTGCGTATAGTTTTTCGCGATTTCCCGCTGAAATCACACCCCGGTTCGATGGAAGCTGCCATGGCGTCTCGATGCGCCGGGGCGCAGGGCGCTTTCCAGCAGTATCACGACGCGCTTTATTCGTGGCGATGGGGATTTACGACGTCTCAATACGAATCTATCGCGCAATACCTCAACCTCGATATCGGGCAGTTCGCGAACTGTCTCAATCAGCAGCGTTACAAGGGCGAAGTCGAACGGGAAAAAGAAAAGGGTGAAAGCCTGGGCGTCAGGGAAACGCCGACCTTCTTCATAAACGGGGAAATGATGGCCGGCGAGCAGTCGCTTTCAGCCTTCGAGTCGGCAATCAACGCTCGGCTCGGACCCGACGGTCAGTAGGGACGGGTGCTTGCATTCGAGCCCGGTTTGAACCTAACATCCGTTAAGTAATTCCTCTCCTTCATCCGGGGACAAACGGGGCAATTTTATAACCATGGCTGTTAGTTTTCCTTCGGTCGAATATTTCAAGGCTCTCGGGGGAAAGATGGCGGAGAATCAGGATAAATTCCGCCGTCTCGGATTTATCGACACCACGTTCGGGGTAAGCGTCGCGAACAATGGAAAGACGCGCAACTTCGTGCTCGAGTTCGAGGTTTTCGAACTCAAGGACGCGCGCGAAGTACCCTCGATTGACCTGAGCCAGGTCGACTTCTCAATCGAGGGCGAAAGCCCGGTGTGGCGCGAAATGATCGAGAACATCCATAGCAACGGCGAAGCCGACGCCAGCCACGACATCAACACGCTGGCTCACTTCGGCGAGCGGCTTAAGGTTCTCTACGACGCCCCTGACGGACACGACAAGCTTTACCGCTTCATGGAGTCTATCCAGGGGTTCTTTGATCTGACCGGTCAGCTCGAAATCAGTTTCAATCAGTAGCCAGCAGGCGGAGGCCGTTTATCATGGCGTATCTGGCGACCCGCGATTTTCTCGAAGACAAGGACTTTGTCGACAAGTGGCTGTACACGATGAGGACCGGCGAGATGGACCTCTCGTGGATGAAGTCGGCCACGGAAAAAGTCAAACCGCACGAGGCCAATCCCCGCCGCGGGCTCACCTACCGCGATCTCGATTTGGGAACTTACGGGTTCTCGGACGTGCCTGAGAAGGTGCGTGACACTCGCTCCTACGCTCCCCGCGGCGCCGAGACTCCGCCCGGGCTGCCCGACGCGCAGCCGTGGGTCTCGCGCAAGAGCGAGCTCTGGGCTTTCAACACCGAGAGCTATTACGAGGAAGCCGTCTCGCGTCAGTGGAACGCGACCACCGATATTCCGTGGGCCCGGCTCGGCGGAGTCGAGATGCCCGAATCGATCGGGAAGTCGCTCTCGCAGCTCATGACCTTTCTCACAGAGGTCGAGATGATTGCGACCGACACGCCCGCGATGTGGCTGCCGCGGCTCAACCCGGACTTCGTCGAGGTCAGGGCTTTCATCGCCGCGCAGGCGATGGACGAGGCGCGACACGCCGAGGTGTTCCGCAAGCGCGCGCTCACCACGGGATGGGGCCTGATGCAGGCGAGCCCGATGAACGAGATGGCGCTCAAGCATCTGCGCGACGCGGACTCGTTCAGCGAGATGTCGGTTGCGCTCCATCTGGTCGCCGAGGGCAACGTCCTTACTCTATTCCGATTCAGTGAGTATCTCTCGCCGACCGACGTCGACAAGAAGATTTTCCGGCTCGTGATGCAGGACGAGGCTCGTCACGTCGGTTACGGGATGCAGCATTTCAAATGGGTGCTGGAACACTTCCCGGAAAAGCGCGAGGTGCTGCACGCGCATCTGGACGAGGCCGAGAATATTTCCTTTGCCGGCGCCGCGGCGACCGAGTTGACCGAAAGCTTCATTATCCTGGCCGGCGGCGGACTCAAGGCCGAGAATATCGAGCAGGGTATCAGGGTCACCACCCAGTTCCAGATCAAGCAGATGCAGGAGCACTTCGAGCGTCTCGACAAGTGCGGGATGCCCGAGCGCAAGGAACGCTCGAAGCTCTACAACATGTATGAGATGGGCAAGGCTGCGGCCGAGGCCGCCGGCATCAAGGTTTAACGGGGGCGAATCGTAGCCGTGGCTTTTTACGCTGTCAAGGATTACACGGAGGACGCCGTAGTCCTTGAGATGATGAATCAGGTGATGGCGGGGAACCTCGGCCTTCACTGGTACGACGCGCACACCGAAAA
>JBJKQX010000288.1:0-2527 GCA_046704965.1 Binataceae bacterium (SeqCode) | reverse complement strand
ACTTCCAGCCACGAACCCGTACCCGACTACACGTCCGCGCTCAACGCCGGAATGAAGGGGGCAAGGGTTGGAGTCATTCGTGAATTGACCGACGGACTCTCCGAGCAGGTCTCACGCTCTTTCGACGCCGCGTTGAAACAGCTCACGTCGCTTGGCGCCGTGGTCGAAGAGGTCTCGGTGCCGTCGTTTGCGATGGGAACCTTGGTAGATGCCGTGGTCATTTACGCCGAGGCGCTCGATTACCACGAGCGGTGGATGCGCGAGCGGCCTGGCGACTACGGCGAGGACGTAAGGCGGTTGCTCGAAGCCGGGATGCTGGTGACGGGCGTGGCTTACGTGCGTGCCCAGCGGGCGCGGGCCAGGATGGTTTCCGAGGCGATGGCCGCGCATGCGAATCATGACGTGCTGGTCGCACCGACCAGCGCGGTTCCCGCGTTGCCGATAACCGGCGAGGGGCTTTTCGAGGACGCGACGCAGGAGTCGGACCCGGTGCGCGAGGTGCTGCGTTTTACCGCGCCGCTCGATTGCACCGGTCAGCCCACGCTCGCGATACCAACAGGGCTTTCGGATAACGGACTTCCACTCTCGATGCAGATAGTAGGCAAGCCGTTCGATGAGGTGACCGTGTTACGCGTCGCCGCGGCCTATGAAAAGGCACGCGGACCACTGCCGGCGCCAAAACTCTAGCGCTACAAGCGCTTTGCCGCGCGTGACGCGGCGCAACGCTGACGTCGCAAAGACTTCTAGACGTGGACGTCGACCATGATGAAGTCATGGTCGGAGACGCGCGGCGAAAGTATGGACGTTCGGGCCGGAATTACCGCGGGCGAGCCTGCCACCGGCTCTATCTCACGAAGCGCTATCCAATCGAGCCGCGGACGCATCACGGGTGGTACGATACGGCTGAAGGTGAAGGTCCCTCGGCCCGCCACGTTAACGTCCCGTGTCTCGAAGCCGGCCGCATGAAGCCGTTCGAAAAGCGGTTCGTAGCGCTGAGGCCATCGGAAACGCCGCGGCCTTAGCAGCATCTGAAGAGGAACCTTCGCCATGCCGCCCGGCGCACCCAGCGCCGACGTCGTGGTGTTGAAATCTCCGCCCAGAATGGTGCGTCCCGTCGCCGGCAGCGACGCCATCAATGATTCGATCTGAAGCGCGCGGCCCGCGGGAGAAGATCGGCTGTCCAGATGAGCGACGCACACCCGTAGGCGCTCGTGACCGACCTGGATAACCGCGGTCAATGCGGCAGGTCCACCAACCGCCTTGAGCGGATCGATGTGGCGGAAATGCCGCTTGATAGGAGCGGGCAATGGAATGATCGTCACTTCTTCAAGCGGGTAGGCGGAAAGAATCGCATTGCCAATATAGGCTCTTATGTCGCCCGACCCGGTGACAAAGCCGAACTCCGGGACGTAGGCAACACTCATACCGAGCAGTTCGCCAAGTTCCGCCGCTACCCGCCTTTCATTTGAGCGGCGGACTTGGAAATCGGTCTCACTCAACAGGATCAGCGACGCGGAGGCCATCGGCTCAGAGCGCAGACACTTCACGATGCCCGGGAAACTGATTCCTCCGAGGGCATTGAAGGCGACAACCCGAAAAGGCGTCGTCGCACGCCGGGCGCGGCGGTTCTCAATATGAGCCGGATACGGGTGTTCGCTCTGCCCAGTCGTCGAACCGGGCTTAATCACCGGCGCCTTGCCTATAGCTGACATTGCCCTGTTCCGGAATACGGCCGCTTGCCGATGCTGCTCGTATCCGGGCACTCCAAGCCTTGAATTGTACGGGCTTTTTCCGCTTCAGACGACTGCTCGAATTTCGTCGCCGTCCACGTCGTCGCGCGCCCGGCCATCCGGAATCGCCGGCGGGTCGGTATTCGCCGCCTGACAGCCGCTCATCCGCCCAGCTCGCTTTGGAGATCCTTGAACGACGTAATCGGCGCGGAACATACGCGCTCGCGGCAAACGTAAGCGGTAAGCTTGCCCTCGACCTGCGATTTACCCCTCGCCTGCTCGGGGACGAAGGAATCGTCTCCCGCGACGGGAGCAACCGCGTAGAGAGCCAGGTTGGGAATGTAAAGCAGCCCCAGCCGCTCAACCCATTCCGAGAATTCCGGGGACTGGCGGTCGCCGACCAGCACCACTTCCGTCGGCCCACGCAGGTACAGATCCACTGCCTCGAGCAGGTGCGAAAACCCGAACGGTTGCTGCTCCATCATCTCGCGAAACAACGCGATCGTGCGTTCGGCCTCATTCAGGTATCGCTCGTTTCCCGTGTATGCGTGCAACCGCAGCATCGCGCGCGCCGCAACGCTGTTTCCCGATGGCGTCGAGCCGTCGAACGTGGGTTTGGAGCGTGCAATGAGCTTCTCGTGGTCGTTGGCGGTGAAGAAGAACCCGCCGCGCTCGCGGTCGAGGAAGCGGTCGAGGATCGCATTGGCCAGCGTCTCGGCGTACGCGATGTAACGCGGGTCGAGCGTAGCCTCGTAAACGTCGAGCATCGCGTCGGCCAGCAGCGCGTAATCCTCAAG
>JBJKQX010000287.1:0-3518 GCA_046704965.1 Binataceae bacterium (SeqCode) | reverse complement strand
ACAGTCTCTAACATGCCTGGCGGGCCGGGGAAATCGAAACGGCTGGCCGGGCGAGGGCCGCCGGGTTTTCTGCATCGTCCTTCTTCTTCTCGGCGCCGACTTCATGATGCGTTCGATCGCGTGACCGGCACGGGCGTGGTGCGGGCTCGTCGGGCCGCAAGCCCTTTTCGTCACACGCCGCGACCCACGCGGAGAATATGATAAGCGGCTCCTCGACCGGGAGCAGGCCAACGCCGACGGCGCCGCGGAATCGGCTTTCAAGCTCTTAACCTGAAGGTCGCAGGTTCAAATCCTGCCCCCGCAACCAATTCTAAGCCACTGATATGAAATGGAAAAATTCCCGCCGCGATGGCGGCATTTTTCGTCGGAAATTCGGGACTGGAAGCATACTGGAAGCAGTTGGCCGGGTTTCGGGCACGGACCGAGCGCCGCTATCACGTGACAGAATCGCTGCGACCTTCTTAACAGCTGGTTGCCAAAGCGCCCTCTAGGCCTCGCCCTTCGCCTCGACCCCTTTCATGGCCTCCCGTACAAGTGTAAGACCGCAATCAAAATGACGGCGCGTCATCTCAGCCCGACTTATACGAACCTGATATATCCGTGATCCGATAAGCGGCAGCCTTCGGCGATGCCGCGACCAGATTCGGTGCTGGATATCCGTATCCTAACTACGCATGATCGCGTACGCACCCGGTCAAGTCCGATCCTTGCTGGATAAATGGGTTGGGGATGCGGTGACGGTTACGGTCGTTGCTGGTGCGGTGCGTCTGGCGAAGTCCGTATTGAGCTCGTCACGGATCGCTTTCAACTGACGCTGGTCGAACTCGGTAATCCTGATCCCGCGCCAACGCTCGGCGGCACGGATGAGCGCGGCATACATCAGCTTCAAGACAGCGCGCTCGCCGAAGGCATGGGGAATCACCTTGGTGCGCCGCCGCTCTTCGCCAAACAGCCGCTCGAGGAGATTCGTTGTTCTGATTGCGCGGCGATGGCCGAGCGGGAAGCGCAGGTGCGCGATGCAGGCCTCGAAGTCATCATCGAGACACGCGACGGCCGAGGGCAAATTCTTCGCATAGGTCGCTACGATGTCGTCGCGCAGGAGCCGCGCCAGCGAGGGCGAGGCCGCTTGGTAGCAGGCCGCGGCCCTGGCTTTGAACTCCGGCCAAGCGTCTTCGGGCACTTTGCTCTGCAGGTTGCGGAGCTTGTGCGCCAGGCAGCGTTGCCGGATGGCGCGCGGAAAGCACTCCTCGATGGCGCGGATGATTCCGGGCGCCCCGTCGCTCGCCACCAACAGCGGATCGGGCAGGCCGCGCCGCCGCAGATCCTGGAAGAACTCTTTGCAGCTCGCCGTATCCTCCTTGGTGCCCGGCGCCAAGTGCAGGAGCGCTTTCTTGCCGTCGGCCAGGATGCCCCAGGCCGCCAGCACCGCTTCGCGCGGTTGGCCCAGATGCAGCCGCTCGGCGATGCCGTCGACGAACAGGTAGACGAGCTCGAACTCCGACAGGTCGCGACTCGCGAACGCCTCGTACTCCGCCCACAGCCGCTCTGTGATCTCGCTCACCGCCGTCCGGCTCAGCAGCGGTTTGCCGGCCGTGTCAGCAAACAGCGCCTCGATGTCGCGGGTCGAAAGCCCGCGTGCGTACATCTCGATCGCGAGCGCCTCCAACTCTTCCGTCCGGTGGCCAAGCAGCCCGCGAAGCTTCGAGCGAAACGGCTCGTCGCGATCGGCGATCTGCGGGGCGCTATAATCGATCGCCCCTTCGGCGCTCTTCACCCGGCCGCTCCGATAGCCGTTCCGATAACCGGCGCCCGGCGCCCCGCCCCGCGCATAGTAATCGCGCCCGACCGCATCCTTGATTTCCGCTTCCAACCCTTCCTCGATGATCAACCGCACCGCGAGTCGTACCAGCGCCGAACGCCGGTCCTCGATCTCGCCCTCACCGGACATCAGTGCCTTCAGCTTCTCGCGTGTCCGCTCGGATGCGGGTATCCTTTCCATCGGGGTGCTCCTTCGTCGCATGACTGAGCGTCAACTCGGCCATCGCTGATTCGCCAATCAGGCGAGGGTGCACCCCAACTCCTTTTCCAGCAACTCTAGGACTTCACCGTGCCTTCCATGACAAGCGGTGCCGCAAGCCCAGCGACGAGCGTGAAGACACCCAACGTGATAATCACGCGGAGCCAGCGCGAAAAGCCTGAACCAAATCGACTCCCGCCTCGTCGCGGCATGATGTCCTGCGAATCGAAGGTTGCAATCGAAATGATAAACCCTTTGCGGTGTGCAGGTCGACGCGCGCTTGAGCCGCGCAGATAACCGATCAGAAGACGTGTGCTCGGCATCAGCCCACGCGGAACTCGTCTTCCTCGCCCCATACCGGCCGTCATAGGCTCAGGGGGCGGGCCGGGAGTGTGGCTGCAAAAGCCGTTTCCCGCAGCGGGAGCGATGGTAATCTAATCGCCACGAGATCGTGGCATCAGAACGCAGAGCGGCAATGCCGTAGAGGAGGGCTGGGTGAGCAACCGCGAATTCCACAAGGTCTGGATGGGTCAGTGCGAGGCCGCTCGAGAGATCAGGCTGCGCTATGGGGCGAAGGCGGCCTTCGATTACATCGTCGCCGAAAAACTGTTGATGTTCGCCGATGCGGCCGCCGGCCGGCCGGAGTTTGCGAGGGAGCTCCCCCGGTTTGTCGCCTGCGTGAGAGACCTGTTCTCACCCGAGGAGTTGGGGACCGGCATCGCCCGGATCGAACAGGAACGAATGGCGCGGGAGGCCTTGTCGGCCCAAATCGACGAAGATGACGACCCGTTCCGTGAAAGTCCGAACGCCGCCGCTGAGCATGCTCGGCAGTTCTCCACCATCAAGGAGTTGCTGATGGCGGCGGAACTCGGCACTTCGTGAAGGTCGAGCTGAGTCCGCACCCTGAATCCTCGAACCAGGAGGTCGTCGCCGGCCTGATCGAGCGCATCACGTTCCACAATGCGGAGAACGGCTTCTGCGTTCTCCGCGTCAAGGCACGTGGCCACCGCGACCTGATAACCGTCGTGGGCCACGCCGCGAGCATCTCCGCCGGCGAATGGGTTACGGCAGCCGGCGAGTGGGTCAACGACCGCATCCACGGGCAGCAGTTCAAGACCCGGTTTTTGCGCACCTCGGCGCCGACGACGACCGAAGGCATCGAGAAGTACCTGGGTTCGGGGATGATCCGCGGCATCGGCCCGGTCTACGCCAAAAGGCTGGTCAAGGCGTTCGGCAGCGAGGTGTTCGATGTGATCGAGGCCGAGCCCGGCCGTTTGCGCGAAGTCACCGGCGTCGGGCCGATGCGCGCCAAGCGCATCACGGACGCTTGGGCCGAGCAGAAGATCGTGCGCGAGATCATGGTTTTCCTCCACAGCCACGGCGTCGGCACGGCGCGCGCGGTCCGCATCTTCAAGACCTATGGCGCCGATGCCGTCCAGGTCATGACCGACAACCCCTACCGTTTGGCGCGCGACATTCGCGGCATCGGCTTCAAGACCGC
>JBJKQX010000286.1:0-4682 GCA_046704965.1 Binataceae bacterium (SeqCode) | reverse complement strand
GCCGGGTCTCGGTTTGCAGGTTCTGGGGGTGTCTTTTTTTGCGATGCGGATCAGCGCTGACCCGGTCCAAGCTCCGTATATTCGCGCTGCCGACCCTCCTTCTCTCAGGACAATTCCGCCCTTCCTGGCTCTTCACGCATTTCTGATCTGAGTCGCTCGTGCCCAGGGGCTAAGCCCCCTCGCCTGTAATGGCGCATGAGAACTCCGCCGACCGCATCGCGACGGTGCGGAGGCAATGAAACTCAGTTCTGAGAGGTGTGATACGTGCAACAACGCAAATTCGCCGCGCTCGGAATCCTGTTTGCCACGATGCTGATTGTCCCTGTCAAAGCAGGGGCCACATCCGGAAATCGTTCCGAGACACACGTCAGCGAATCCGACCTGGAACATCACCCATCGCTCGAAGCGATTCAGCAGTATGCCTTCGAGCACAACCCTGCGATTCGTGCCGCGTACGAATCGTGGCGCGCGTCTCAGCAGGACATCACGATTGATAGTTCGTACGCCAACCCGAAGGTCGCCTACATGCCTGATACCGGCAACATGGTCCAAACCCGTGCGGGCGGACAAACCAATGGCTTCGGCATCTCACAGGCGATCCCGTTTCCCGGAAAGCTGACGCTCAAGGGGAAGATAGCCGGCCAGAAGGCAAAGGCTGCGCAGGAGGCCGTTCGCACTGTCTCACAGGAAGTCGCCCGCCGCGTCCGGGTCCGGTTCGCGGACTATTACCTCGCCCAGCGCTCATTGGAAGTGAACGCGCAGACCACAGTCCTGGTGCGGCAGTTCGAATCGATCGCGCAGGCGAAATATCGCGTTGGCAAGGTGTCTGAACAGGACGTCATCCAAGGACAGGAGCAGTTGAGTCGGCTCGCTACTCAGCGAATCGACTTCGAAAAGCAGCGCGAGGTGGCGTTGGGGGCGCTCAACGCGCTGCTCGACAGGCCGACCCGCGCCAAGATCGGAAGCCCGTCCGAGATGAAGGTCAACCTGCCGAGCGTGTCGCTGGCAAATCTCATCCGGGAGGCGGTTGCCGCGCGGCCGGAAATCAAGGCCGAAAACCATCTGGTTCAGGCCCGTCGCGATTCGGTCAAGCTCGCCAGGATGGGCTACCTGCCGGACTTTTCGATCGGCGGCCAGTACATGGGGATCGACAACCACGGCGTGCCCGGCTTCACCAAAGACGGACATGACGTATGGACGGCCACAATCGGTGTTTCGGTTCCGATCTGGGTGAACAGGGTAAAGGCGGGAGTCGACCGCGCAGGGGCCCAGTTGCTCCAGCAAAAGTTCGCGCGTCGCAGCCTGAAAGACATCGTTGCCGATCAGGTTCAGGACGCTTACGAGCGGCTCACGGCGGCGGCTCGGAACGAAAGGATTTACAAAACGACGCTCCTGCCCCAAACGGCGCAGCGAATTGCCGCCGCCCGTGCCGGTTATCAGACCGGCATCGTCGATTTCCTGACCCTGATCGACAGTCTGAAATCTTACGAAAACGTCCGCCTGCTTCGTTATAAGGCGGTGCGCGCCTATGAGGTCGCCGACGCAGACCTGGCTCGCGCGATCGGACGTCCCGTACCCGGAGTAGTCAAGTGATACGACGATACAAACACGAGATAAATATGACGGGGCTGATTCTGCTGCTCTTTGTGATCGCGCTGGCTTTTGCGGCATGCGGGCGAACCGGCAGCAAGAACGATCGCGTCAGCAAACAATCGACTGCCAAACCGACCAAAACCGCGAACTCGAAAGTTCTTTACTGGAAGTCCTCAATGATTCCTGGCTATCGATCCGACAAGCCGGGGAAAGATCCGATGGGGATGAAACTGGTGCCTGTCTATGCGGGCGAAGCGCCAGCGGGCCCTCCGGGAACGGTCGCGATAAATCCGCGTACGGTCCAGGACATCGGAGTCAGAACCACGGTCGTGCGCCGCGAGGTTCTCTCGCGCGACATTCGGACAATCGGCCGGATCGGTTACGACGAACGTATGGTCACCGATGTGGCTCCCAAGATAGGTGGATGGGTCGAACGGCAGTACGTCAACTTTGAAGGCCAGATGGTGCACAGGGGTGAGCCGCTTGGAACTATCTACAGTCCAGAACTGGTTGCTACCCAGCAGGAGTATCTGAACGCGCTGCGCTTTCAGGGCGAACTCAAGAACAGTCCGCTCGATGACGCGACCACGGGTGCGCAAAACCTGGTTCAGTCTGTCGAGACGCGGCTTCGTTACTGGGACATCTCGAAGGCGCAAATAAGGGCGCTGCGCGAGCGCGGCAAAATCACGCGCACGATGGTCCTACACGCCCCGTTCACGGGCATCGTGCTCAAGAAAAGCGTCTTCCAGGGCGGCTACGTGAAACCGGGCCAGTCGATGTACCAGCTTGCCGATATTTCCAAGGTCTGGGTCTACGCGGACATTTACCAGTACGAGGCGCCCTGGGTGAGGATGGGTCAGCAGGCAACCATGACGCTCAGCTACGAGCCGGGCGCCGCCTATCACGGACGCGTCATCTATATCTATCCGTTTCTCAATCAAAAGACGCGCACTATCCGGGTCCGGATGGAGTTTCGCAACAGCCGCGACTTCAAGCTCAAGCCCGGAATGTGGGCGAACGTGAACCTGAAGCCCATAGTTTCACGCAAGGCACTGGTTATTCCGGTCGACGCCGTAATTCGCACAGGCACAAAGAACATCGCGATTATCGCGCTCGGGCACGGCCATTTCGCCCCGCGGGACATCAAGCTTGGCGCTCAGGCAGGAGATCACTACGAGGTGCTCGCCGGTCTCGATGCCGGTGATCGTGTCGTTGATTCAGCTGAGTTCCTGATCAACTCCGAGAGCAGCCTTCAGTCGGCATTCGGCAAAATGACAGCGGCGCCGCACAGCCAACCGAGCAAAAACGCTCCTCCCTTGGGACAGATGCATATGGAGCCTTCCCGTGGCTCGCAACGTAACGGAGGCATGACTTCCGGGTCGGCGACGAGATCGTCGGGAGTGACCGGCCATGATTAAGAGGATCATAGAATGGTCGGTTGGTAACCAATTTCTGGTGGCCGTATTCGTGGTCGCGACGATTGCCGCCGGGGTCTATGCATTTAGCAACATTCCACTAGACGCGCTTCCCGACGTAAGCGATGTGCAGGCTATCATTTACACCAAATGGCCCGGGCAGCCGCCTCAGATTGTCGAAGACCAGGTTACATATCCGATAACGACCACGATGCTTGCCGTGGCCGATGTCAAGACGGTTCGCGGCTATTCATTTTTCGGTTACTCATTCGTTTATGTAATATTCAAAGACGGCACCAATATCTATTGGGCTCGCAGCAGAGTGCTTGAGTACTTGAGCGCCCTGCAGGGCCGGATGCCGCAGGGGGTCACGCCTGAACTTGGTCCAGACGCTACGCCCGTGGGCTGGGTCTATGAGTATGCGCTCGTTGACCATAAAGGGCATAGCAACCTAGCTCAGCTGCGCACCCTGCAGGATTGGTATCTTCGCTACCAGCTCCAGACCGTGCCCGGTGTTGCCGAGGTCGCTACCGTCGGCGGTTATGTAAAGCAGTATCAGGTGGTAATCGACCCCAACAAGCTGCTCGCCTATGATGTCCCGCTCAACAAGGTCGTCAGCGCCATACGCCGTAGCAACAACGACGTAGGCGGACGCGTAATCGAGTATGGCGAGACGGAATACATGGTAGAGGGTATCGGGTATATAAAGAACTTAAAGAACATCGAGGACATTCCCGTTGGTGTAGATCGGAATGGAACCCCGATCCTGATACGCGATATCGGCTCCGTACGCCTTGGCCCCGACATGCGCCGCGGAGCGGCGGAGCTCGACAACCAGGGCGATTGTGTCGTCGGCATCGTCGAGATGCGTTACCACAATAACGCGCTCAAGGTTATCCAGGGTGTCAAACAGAAACTCGCCGAACTCAAGAAAACGCTGCCCAAGGGCGTCGAGATCGTCCCGGTCTATGATCGTTCCGGTTTGATTCATCGCGCCCAAAACACACTGCGACAGAAACTGCTCGAGGAAAGTATAATCGTCGGACTCGTCTGTATCATTTTTCTATTTCACTTTCGCTCGGCGCTGGTCGCGATCCTGACGCTTCCGCTCGGAATTCTGATGGCGATAACGGTGATGTATTTCCAGGGTATCGGCGCCAATATCATGTCGCTGGGCGGTATCGCGATCGCGATCGGTGCGATGATCGACGGCGCGATCGTGATGATCGAAAACGCGCACAAGCATCTTGAGCGTGACCGCGACCGAAAGGCGCACTGGGACATCATTCTCGACGCCGCCAAGGAAGTCGGCCCGGCGCTGTTTTTCTCATTGCTGATTATTGCTGTCTCGTTCCTGCCCGTGTTCGCGCTTACCGGACAATCCGGCAGGATGTTCAAGCCGCTCGCTTTCACCAAGACCTACTCGATGGCGTCGGCGGCATTGCTCTCGATTACCCTGGTTCCCGTCCTGATGGGATATATGATTCGCGGTCGAGTCAGGCCCGAGATGAAGAATCCGCTCAGCCGGTTCTTCGTGTGGCTTTATCGCCCTGTTCTTCGATGGGGGTTGAAACTGCGATGGTTCGTGCTGGTCGCCGCGGCGCTCGCCCTGGTGGTTACCGTAGTACCGTATGAGCGGCTCGGTTCGGAATTTATCCCGCCGCTAAACGAAGG
>JBJKQX010000285.1:0-16592 GCA_046704965.1 Binataceae bacterium (SeqCode) | reverse complement strand
ATCTTCGAGCGCGGACTTGCGTATCGCCATGTTGCATCCGCAAAGCTGCTCCAGCTCGTCGCCGTCCGCGCGTACCTCGCGTGGAAGGCCGGGCGCACGGGCAAGCGCACCGGCCAGTTCCGAGTCGGCAGGCGGCGCAAAATTTGGCCCCCCTGCCGCTTCGGCGTTACGACGGACGAGCTCTTCCACCAGATGATACAGCCAGTCGCGGTCTGCTTGTGCGTCGGCGTCGATAAAAGCCACGATTTCGCCCGACGCCGCCTGTGCGCCGCCGTTGCGCGCGACAGCAAGACCGCGATGCTCGCCGCGGAGAACGCGGACGCCCGCCTGCTCCGCAATTTGCGCGGTCGCATCTGAGGAGCCGTCGTCCACAACAATCGTCTCGTAGTCGGGATAGTCGAGTTGCGCGAGCGAACGCAGACATCCGTCGAGCGTACTCTCCGCATTATAGGCCGCGACGACCACCGACACTTTAGGAGTCACCGGCAGTCGGGGCGGAAGCTCACCGCGAAACACGTCGGCGACCGTCTCGCACGCCTGCTTGGGCACGCGCTCGCGGTTGGTGAGTCCAAAAGCCCAATCGGTTATCTCGGCGCCGCCACGGTACCACTCGTCGGTAAATGCGAACACGACGATTCCGGAGAGACCGAGCTCGAAAACGGCGCGCGACTGCCAGGAGAGAAGCTCGGCCTGATGCGCTTCGCCCTCGCGAATCGTGTCCATCCCGGTTTCGCTCAGCACCAGCGGAAGCTCACCACTCGCGGCCATCAGATGGGTCAGGTAGCGGCGAAAGTCCTCCTCGCGATGCAGGTAGACGTTGAACGAAATGAAATCGAGAAATCCGAGCGCGAGATATTCAGTGGTCGGATAGTTGGCATAGGTAAAAAGCGCCTCGGGATCGAGTTGCTTTCCGATGTCATACAGTTCGGCGAGAAATCGCTCGACCGCCCCCGGCCCGTGCCATCTTACGATGTCCGACGGAATCTCGTTGCCGATGGTATAAGCGAAGATTGTATCGCCGAACTCGCGTAGATCGGTGACGCATTTGCTCACCTCGGCGCGTATCCCGGATTTCATTTCGCTCGAATCGAGAAACGCGACGTGCTGCGCCCACGGAATACCGACCATGACGCGAAGACCGTGGCGTGCCGCTTCCTCCATCAACCACCGCGGCGACGCCACGTAGGTGCGCACGACGTTTACCCCGAGCCGCGACATCAACTCGAAGTCGGACGCAACCCGGTCGGGCTCCGGATACTCCTCGCCTCGCGAGTTGGGACGAAACGGACCGTAGGAAACGCCGCGAACGCGAAACTTGCGCTCGCCGTCGAAGAGATATTGGGCACGGGCAATCAAGCGGGCCATTTTGACGAGCTAAGCTGAAAGCCGATGTCCGCGCAACGCGCCCGCCGCGTCGTTCCGGAACGGCTTGACTCCAGCCAATCTGCCCCGACACAATCCGCCCAAAAGAGGAGCTGTCAGGCGAATCCTGCCCATACCGATGCCATCACTGCTGAAACACACTCTCGCCGGCGTTGTCCCGAATCCGAAGACCCCCTCCCAGTCGGAGAAAAAAGGCGTTCTCGGTGCTCTTGTGCAGCGCGGATGGATGATTTCGCGCAGTGCGGTCGAGGGGTTCATCGACAACAACGACCTGCTATGGGCATCGGCGCTCACCTACACCGTATCGCTCTCGATCGTGCCGGTCCTCGCGCTCGCTTTTTCGGCCCTCAAAGGGTTCGGCTATGCAGAGCGTCTGCGACCGATGATAGAGCACTACGTGGCGCTGGGCTCCACAACAACCGCCGACCAGTTGATGCACTATATCAACAACGTCAATGCGGCGGCTCTCGGGTCGGTCGGCGGTGCATTCCTGCTCGTTACGGTTATCTCGACAATGGGGACGATCGAGCAGGCCTTCAACACGATATTCCAGGTACCAAGCAGCCGCAGCTACATCAGGCGATTCGCCGACTACCTGAGCGTTCTGTTCACGGTGCCAATCCTGTTGGTCGCGGCGCTCGCGACGACCACGCTGTTCTCCATCAAAATCCTGAACATGCCGCTGCTCGGCACGCTGACACCGTACCTGCTCGTATGGGCGGGTCTGTTCTTTCTGTTCGTGTTTTTTCCTTACACTAAGGTGGGTTACGGCGCGGCGCTGTTCGGCTCTTTCGTAACCGCACTCGTATTTCAGATTGCGCAGTGGGGATATATCCACTTCCAGGTGGGCACGTCCCACTACCATGCCATCTATGGAGCGCTTGCGACCATACCGATATTCCTGGTGTGGACGTACCTGGCGTGGTCGATTGTGCTGTTCGGCGCCGAATTGACCGCGGCCGCCGATCGGAGCATCGCGGAGTTCCTCGTCGAACCGCGTTCACCGGACTTTCCTCGCGCGGCCGCACTTCACCTGATGCTGCGGCTTGCGGAATACCAGGTCAGCGGGGGCGAACCCGTGAACGTGGAGCAACTGGCGTTGGAACTTCGCAGCAGCCTCGATTCGGTTCAGCAAATTGTGAAGGGGCTTGCGGACGCAGGCCTGGTCGTCGAGGCGGACGCTGAAAAGACCCTCGGCGAGCGGCGCGTTTACCTTTGCCGAAGCGCCGGTGCGATAAGTCTGGCAAGCGTGGTTGAATTTGGAGTGCCGACGAACGGCCAAGGCGTAGTCGATCCACGCATACGGAAAATCCTCGACATCATGGACCACTCGCATCAGGAAGCGCTTTCGCGAATCACGCTCGAAGACCTGCTGTCGAAACCCGCCGCCGAATAGCAACAAGCCCGGTGGTTCCCGGACCGACGCACATATTGCGCATTTGCGGTTTTCAGCGCGTGCCGCCTCACCTATGATTTCCGCAGCATCACCCATGAGCAGAATCGAACCAAAAGACGGCTATATCGAGGCGAACGGCATCCGCCTGCACTATCAGGATTGGGGCGGTGACGGCTCGCCGATCGTGATCCTTCACGCAACCGGATTCCTGGGGCGTATCTATGCGCCAATCGCCGAAGCGCTTACCGCAATAGGCCGTGTCTACACCTACGACCAGCGCGGTCACGGCGACAGCGGACGCGCTCCCGACGATCGCTACGACTGGGCGCGCACGATGGAGGATCTGGCGGGCTTTATCACTGCCATGGGCCTCGAACGGGTGCGCGGACTGGGTCACTCCGCGGGAGCAACCGCGATAGGCTCACTGGCTTGCGAACGTCCCGAGTTGGTTTCGCGCGCCGTTCTGGCGGAGCCGGTGGTTTTCGAGTCTCCGACGGCGCCGGAACTTGGATGGCGCAATCCGTTCATCGAGCGCACGCTCAAGCGCAAGCGCGTGTTCGACAGTGTCGATGCGATGTTTCAGAACTTCGACCGCAAGCCACCCTACAACACATGGCGCAAGGACATGCTGCGCGCCTACTGCGAGTACGGCACGCGACCCGATGCCGAGGGCAGGCGCGAGCTTAAATGCGCGCCGGAAATCGAAGCGCGGTTTTACGAAACCTCACGCGACTTCGCAGGCGTGGGGGTAATCCGGCGCGCCGAGGCGCCGCTGCAGGTACTGTTCGGCGTGAACAGTGATTCGCTGGGAATCACGCTTTCCGATCAAATAGCGGCACGATTGCGCCACGGACGCGTGGTCAACGTTCCCGATACCGGTCATTTCATGCCGATGGAGAAGCCTGAGGAAGTCGCCCAGATGGCGATCGAGTTCCTGCGCGAAGAATAGCGAGACGCACGCGCCGCGAAGCGTCGGGAGCGAGACGCAGTACGGGGTCCGACAGTCCGCGGCAGGCTGCTACGTGCGCGCCGCGTAAAGTTCCCGGCGCGCGCAAGCTCTCACCGCAAACTCGCGCCACAAAACATCACTCAATTTGCCTCGCCCCTGCCCGGGCCAAGCAGTTCGCGTGCCTCACGACTGTAAACGCCCGTGCGCTGATAAAGGATGAGCGGCGGCTCTATCTCGACGCCCGTGCCTCCGCCCATTGTGGCCTCGACCAGCATCGTGGTGGCGGCGCGGTCGATGCGCGGATGGACGAAGCGGATGCGCTTCGGCTCCAGCCGCTGCGAGCGCATCGTGGCCGTCAGTTCCGCGCTGCGTTCGGCAAGAAACACGAACGCCACTCTTCCGCGATGACGCACGTAGCGTTTTGCCGCGGCGACAAATTGGTCCAGCGTGGCAGCCGCTTCGGCGCGCGCGGCGTGCCTTTGGCGCACAGGGCTCTCGCGTCCGGTCGCAAGCGCGCGGTAGGGAGGATTTGCAATCACCAGATCGAACCCGTTGGGCTCGACTCCCTCGATTTTGCGCCGGCGCAAATCGGCGTTTATTACGCGAACCGAGTCGAGCCGGTTGAGTTCCACGCTTCGACGAGCCATCGCGCACAGCTGCGCATCCATCTCAAGCGCGACGACCTCCCGCGGCCCGTAAAGCGCTGCAACCGCCATCGACACCACGCCCGAACCGGCGCCAAGGTCGAGCACCCGATCACGCCGGCGCGCACGGCAGAAGCGCGCGAGCAGGATAGCGTCAAGCGAAAATCGATATCCCTTGCGCGGCTGGATAACGCTGATACGCCCGCCTAGTATGGAGTCGCAGGTTTCGGCTGCCTGGTTAATCATCATGGATCCGGCAAAAAAAGGAGAACTCTACGCGCGCCTGTTCCGCAAGGCCGGTGTATTTCTCGGCAAGGGCAACATAGCGCGTGCGGTCGAAGTCTTTAAGGAGGGCGCCGAACTGGCCCGCAGACTCGGCGACGATCGGATGGCGCATCGTTTCGAGAACGAAATCAGCAGGATCAACAATCCACCCACCGCCGGCGAATAGCCATTTCTCTCTTCATTGCTATTTTTCCACCTTGACGAAACGGGGTTCGTGCTTAGTTTCTGTGGTGCGAACGTCAGGCTGCACCTTTTCAAGTGACTACAAGGGAGCGGCTGCCGAGGAGGAATCCGAACATGCAAGTAAGGCTGCTCAGCAACGAATTTGGACCGAATGGATGGCTTTCGAAGCCGATGGCGGAGTTCTGGAAAGAATTTTCACGCGACTTTGACCGTGCGCCTCAGCGACATGTGCTGCCGCAGGCCGACGTGGTCGAGGATGCCGAGGCCTTCCACTTCTACCTTGAAATGCCGGGCCTCAAAAGAGACTCGATCGAAGTGAAGGTTGACGACGGACGTCTTGTGATCGAGGCCGAACGCGGGCGACCCGCATGGGCTGAAGGCGCAAAAGTCCATCTGGCCGAGCGCTTTTACGGATCGCTCAGGCGGACCCTGACGATGCCCGAAGACGCGGACGAAGAGGGTATCCAGGCGGCATACCGGGACGGCGTACTTGAGGTCACGATACCGAAGAAGCCCGAGACCAAACCACGGAAGATCAAGATAAGCACCGACGAATAGAAACCCGGGCCGTTCAAGAGATTCCGTACGCATACAAGAGGCCCGCGTCACGAGGCATCGCCAGCCTTGTGGTGCGGGCCTTTCATTTGCTCTAGAGTCGAAGATACGAGCTGTCGATGGTTTCTAAGGCATCCGGCACGGAGGGCGTGCGTTGAGCGTAGGCGATATTATTCTAATTGTTGTCGTAGTCGGCATAATCCTCTGGGTGATAATCGGCTACAACTCGTTGGTCAGTATTCGCAACCAGGTGGATAACGCGTGGCGTCAAATTGACGTTCAACTCAAGCGCCGTCACGACCTGATCCCGAACCTCGTGGATGCGGTCAAGGGCTACATGCAGTTCGAGCGCGACACCCTGACGCAGGTGGTCGAGGCGCGCGCCAAGGCGGTGAGTGCGACCGATCAGGCCTCGCGTATCCAGGCGGAGAACCAGATCACCACGGGACTCGGCAAGCTGCTGGCAGTGATGGAGAACTATCCGCAGCTTCGCTCCAACGAGAATGTGTTGCGCCTGCAGGAGCAGTTGACCACCACGGAAAACCAGATCGCATTCGCGCGCCAGGCCTACAACGACGCGGTACTTGGTCTCAACACGCGGGTCCAGAAATTCCCGACCAACATCATCGCGCACAACTTCGGCTTCAAGGAGGCCGAGTATTTCAAGGGCGCGCCCGAGGATCAGGCTGTCCCGAAGGTCGACCTCTCGATGGGAACGCCACAGGCCTGACGAGTTGACGCAGTACTATTCATCCGATGGCTAATCACACCGACTTCCGCGCTCTCGAAGCGAACAACCGGCGCAGGACAATGGTCCTGGTCGCGGTTTTTATCCTGATTTTCGCCATGCTCGGGCTCGGACTCGATTTCCTGGCCGGTGACCTTCGTGTGATCGATGGAACTCTGGTCGGGTTCCCGATGCTGACTATCGCGGCTCTGATATTTGCCGTGTTTCAGTCGATACTGTCGTTTTACAGCGGCGCCTCACTCGTTCTGTCCTCTGTCCACGCCAGCGAACTCAAACCCGACACCCCGAAGCATCAGATGGTGCTCGACGTAGTCAACGAGATGGCTCTTGCCGCGCGGATGCCGGTGCCGACGGCATATATCATGAACGACCCGGCGCCTAATGCGTTCGCAACCGGACGCGACCCGGAGCACTCCGTCATCTGCGTGACCAGCGGTCTGGTGGACGACATGGACCGCGAGGAAATGCAGGGTGTGATCGGTCATGAGATGGCGCATATTCGCGACTATGACATCCGACTCATGATGATGATCGCGATCATGGTGGGTGGAATCGCGATGCTTGCGGATTGGTTCTTTTGGACCAGCTTCTTCGGCGGATTCGGCGGAGGCGGTCAGGGCGGCGGCGATTCGAACAACGACTCCGGCGCTATCGTGGCCGTGATCGTAATCCTGCTGGCCATTCTCGCGCCGCTGATTTCCCAGCTCATTTCGATGGCGGTCTCGCGCCAGCGCGAATACCTGGCCGACGCATCTTCGGTCGAGTTCACTCGCAACCCTCGCGCGCTGCTTCGCGCGCTGGAACGGATAGCCGAGGTCGAATCGCCGCTCAAGGAAGGCACCAAAGGCACGGCGCATCTTTTCATGGTGAGTCCGCTTGCGCGCGACGCTGAGGACGACGAGGGATTCTTGGATAACCTGTTTGCGAGCCATCCGCCGCTTAGCCGCAGAATAGCCCGCCTGCGTGCGATGGCGGGTGAACCGGCGCCCGGCCCGCAGCCAACGTCCTCGCCGGCATAAGGGAAAGCCTCGGGTTTCGTCCACATAGTCACTCTCACAGGCTCGTGCAATGTTGGTTCGACCGCATCGCCGGCGCGAGCTAATGTCTTATCATGACTAAAGAGAGCGAGTGGCTCGACCCGCTTGCGTCGACAATAGTCAGTCGCCTGAGCGTGGTGGACGGGGTCGCGGCGATAGTGCTTGGAGGTTCGCGGGCAAGGGGCACGGCGCGACCTGATTCCGACGTTGACATCGGCGTCTACTACGACCCGAGGCGGCCGTTCGTGATAAAGACGCTCGATGAAGCGGCGCGCGAATTCGACGACGACCATCGCACCGGCCTGATGACAACGTTCGGTGAATGGGGCCCGGGCGTGAACGGCGGCGGCGGATGGCTGGTGATTGGGGGTCGCCACGTCGATTTTCTTTACCGCGATTTGAGACGGGTCGAGGATGTCATCCTCCTATGCCGTCAGGGACGGGTCGACGCGGTTTATCAGCTGGGCCATCCGATGGGCTTCCAGAACCAGATCTATGCGGGCGAGATCCAATGCTGCCGCCCGTTGCACGATTCTTCCCGCGAGATCGCCAGGCTGAAGCAACTGGTCGCCAACTATCCGCCCGCGCTTCGACGCGCGCTCTGCTCGAAGCATCTTTTCGACGCCGGCTTCGAAGTCGGGATTGCCGAGAAGGCCGCCGGCAACGGGGACGGGTTTTACGTATCGGGATGTTTGTTTCGCGCGACGGGCTTCATGATTCTTGTCCTGTACGCGCTTAATCGGCGCTTCTTCATGAACGAAAAGGGCGCGTTTGCGGAAAGCCGTGGTTTCCCGATACTGCCTGCCGACTTCCACGACGAAATTGCCACGGTGCTGTCACGCGCGGACGAGGGGCGGGACGCACTGGCGGCAAGCGTTGCCCGGATGCGCTCTAATCTCGAACGGCTCGAGCGGCTCGCGGCAAGAAAACTTTCAGCATAAGGCGATCACGCCGCAGCGTTTCAGGCGCGTGGCCGGACCAACGAGGCCCTCGGGGCGAGAAGCCCGGACGTGACCGCCGGGCCGACTTACCGGCTAGCCATCGCGGACGCGCGCCTGGCAGCGCGGTACTAGCACTCGTTATGTGAATTGCAGTTTGCCGCTCTGCGACAATCTTCTTCGCCGAAACAGAACAGACATTGCCGACAGCGAAATAGCAAATTTTTCTCCGGGCGAATTGTCAATGCCAAATGGATGGAATTCGCCGGGATTCGGCAAATCGGCGAGGCGAACGGGCATTTTCCCGGCGGTCGCATGACCATGGCCGGATGGAGTAGGTATGTGAATAGGGCCGCGATCGGCGAAAAAGCTCAGTGTCTGTCCGGCTTCCGGCAGGGGGATGGTCTCGATGAAGAAA
Organism: Binataceae bacterium (SeqCode); assembly: GCA_046704965.1. Lineage (GTDB taxonomy): Bacteria > Desulfobacterota > Binatia > Binatales > Binataceae > DTIX01. Next base: position 8,056 of record JBJKQX010000285.1, on the reverse strand, counting down.
AGCAATCAAAAGCCTTCACAAAAGGGAGGTAAAAAAGCGCCGGCTGCCCGCGCGCGCAGTATCGCCAAAGCGTCGACTGGGAAGCCGGGCGCAAAATCGAAGGCGGGGGCATGGGCCGCAAAAGTGGCCGCTCCCAAGTTCCCCCCGGTTGTGGGTGTAGGCGCTTCTGCCGGGGGGCTCGAGGCTTTTACACAGCTCCTCGAGGCGTTGCCGTCCAATACCGGGATGGCCTTTGTTCTGGTGCAGCATCTGGAACCAAAGCACGAGAGCCTCCTGCCACGACTCCTTTCGAGAGCGACCGAGATGCCGGTACACGAGGTCCGCCAGGGAATGCGCCTGGAGGCCAACAATGTGTACGTGATTCCCGTCAATGCCGATCTCCGCTTGGTGGACGGGTTGCTACACGTCGTAACTCGCAAGGCACTCTCCGGGCATCATCTGCCAATCGACTATTTTTTTCGCTCGCTCGCGGACACACGAAAGTCTCGGGCGATCGGGGTGATTCTGTCGGGCACCGCCTCGGACGGCACCGCTGGCCTGAATGCCATCAAGGTGGAGGGTGGGGTTACCTTTGCTCAGGAACCGGCGTCGGCCAAATTCGACGGGATGCCGCGCAGCGCGATCGCGGCGGGGTGTGTCGATTTCGTACTGCCGCCCGAGCGCATCGCGGGAGAACTGGAGCGGATCGCACATCACCCCCTTACGGCAATGCTCGAAGCGGAAGCGGCCGAGGCTTTGCCGGCGAAAGAGGCAGACTGGGTAAAGCTGTTCCGGCTGTTACGCGTCGTTTCGGGAGTGGATTTCACCTTCTACAAGAAATCCACCATCAAGCGCCGTCTCGCCCGGCGCATGGCTCTGCACAAGACGGAATCGATCGGCGAGTATCTGAAGCTGGCAAAGGAGAACCGCGAAGAACTGAACTTCCTCTTTCAGGATATACTGATCCATGTCACGGGGTTTTTCAGAGACTCCCAAGTATTCAATGCACTGCGTGACAAGATACTTCCACAGATTCTTGCGACCCGCGCGGCCGGCGAGCCCATACGAATCTGGGCGTCCGGCTGCTCAAGCGGCGAGGAAGTCTATTCGATTGTAATCTGTCTGCTTGAGCATCTGGGTGATCGCGCGTCATCCACGCCGATACAGGTCTTCGGCACCGACATCAACGAGGCGGAGATCGAGAAGGCACGCGCAGGCGTTTATTCAGCGCAGGATATGCGCGAGGTATCGGCCCAGCGCCGGACCCGCTTTTTTACCAAGACCGGTAGCAATTATATGGTCAACCAAAGCGTCCGCGAGCTTTGTGTATTTGCCCGCCACGACGTGACGAAAGACCCTCCGTTCTCAAAAATCGACCTGCTCAGTTGCCGTAACGTTCTGATCTATTTCGAGCAGCTCCTGCAAAGGAAAGTACTGCTTGGTTTTCACTATGCGTTGAACCCCACGGGCGTGCTGATGCTTGGAAAGTCGGAAAGTCTCGGCACGTTCGCGGACTTGTTTTCGATTACGGACCGCAAAAACAAATTCTTCATCAAGAATACAGCTACCGAGGAACGCCCCGAAATGTTCCGCCCCGCGCGCGAACAGGCGCTTTACGAGAGATCCTTCGTCGAGGTGACGCCGCGTGTGGACATCGATAGGGAAGCCGACCGCTTCGTATGGGAGCGATATGCGCACGCGGGAATCGTGATAAACAACGACCTTCAGATTCTGCACTTTCGTGGTGATACCGGCCCGTACCTGCGGCCTGCGCCGGGCAAGGCAAACTTGAGCCTGTCGAAAATGCTGCGCGAGGAGTTGCAGGTTGAAGTAGGTGCCGCCATCAGGGAAGCACGCAAGAGCGGTCACAACGTTCGCAGACAAGCTATTCCGGTCGGGCACGAACGCCAGACGCGGACGGTCAACGTCGAGGTTTGTCCGCTTCCAGCCGACAGCGCAATAGGGAAATATTTTCTGGTCCTGTTTGACGAAGCGACACCCGGCGAGGAGCCGCAGCAACCGAGGGTGCCGGACGGTAAGCGCGGAGAAAAAGGAGCGGCGGCGGAGTTGAAGAGGGTGCAAAACGAATTGGAGCGCACCCGGCAGTATCTGCAGGCGGTAGTTCGGGAGCATAAATCGACCAGCGAGGAGCTGAAGACATCCAATGAGGAAGCTCTTTCCAGCATGGAGGAGCTTCAAAGCACCAACGAGGAACTGGAGACCGCCAAGGAAGAACTGCAATCGACCAACGAAGAGCTGGTCACACTCAATGATCAACTGCAAACCCGCAACTCCGAACTCAGCCGTCTCTCCGACGACCTGAGCAACGTAATCAGCGGAGTTGATATTCCGATTATCATCCTGGACAACGATCGGCGTATCCGGCGTTTCAACCCGGCTGCGGAAAAACTGTTCGGATTGTTGGCCGGCGATATCGGCAGACCCATCGGGAATTTGCACATCGGCGTCAACATCACCGAGAGGAAAGAGCTGATAACATCGGTTACCGAGAAGGGAACCGAGGTCGAGCGGCAGATTCAAAGCGCGGATGGCCGATGGTACTCGTTGCGGTTTCGTCCATTCAGAACCGGTGAGCAGAAGATCGAAGGTGTCCTGATAACATTCATGGATATCGACGATCTGAAGCGAAGCCGGGACGCACTTCAGAAGGAGGAGCACCTCGTCTCGGCGACCCTGGATGCGGCCAAGGACCTGCTGGTGGTGCTGCTGGATCGCGAGGGACGGATAATCCAGTTCAACCGGGTCTGCCAGGAGCTTACCGGCTATTCCCTGGAAGAGGTAAAAGGGCGGCGACCATGGGAGTTCCTCATCCCTGCCGATGAAGTGCGGAAGATCAAGAAAGTCAATCAGGAGAACATCGACGGGAAGTCGAACCAGGCGGAGAACCACTGGATTACCAAGGACGGGCGGCGCCTCCTGATCGGATGGTCGAATAGTCCGGTCTTAGGCGACGGCGTCGTGGAGTCGGTGGTTGCTACCGGAATCGATCAAACCAGACGCGCGGCAGCCGACCAAAGGGCTTTGGAAAGCGAGGCGACGGTCAGGGCGCTGCTCGAGACGGCTGCGCAGGCGATTCTGGCAGTAAATCGCGAGGGTCAAATCATGCTGGCCAATGCGACCACGGAAAAGATCTTCGGTTACAAGCGTGCCGATCTTATCGGCCAGAATGTCTTGCAGCTTGTACCCGAGCGCTTCCGGGAACGGCACGTCGAGCATATGGCAAAATGGTTCGAGAAGCCGCGCAACCGTCGGATGGACGGGCAACTTGAGCTGGCCGGTTTGCGCAAAGACGGCTCCGCACTCCCCGTCGAGATCGGCCTGAGCTACATCAAGGTTAACGGTGACATCATAGGAGTTGCCTTCGTTTCCGATATCACAGAGCGCAAGAGGAATGAGAAGGCGCTGCTCGACTATCAACGGCAGCTACAAAGACTGAGCGGCAATCTTCTGAACATCCAGGAGACGGAGAATCTGGCGCTGGGGCGCGAGTTGCATGACGCTTTCAGCCAGGAACTGGCAGCACTTGGAATGGAGATTTCGACCTTGCTGGCGTCAGCCGAAGTGCAGGTGCCGCTGACGGAGCGTCTGGCCGAGCTGGGCAGCAAGATTCGGCATCTCGCCGACGAAATGCATCGCACCTCGCGCAGGCTTCATCCCGCGATTCTTTCGGAACTTGGGCTGGAAGCCGCGCTGAAGGAGGAATGCGACGCATTCTCGCAGCAGACTGAAACACCCGTCCGGTTCACGTGCGAGAAACTGCCAGCCGCGCTGCCACAGGAGGTTTCGCTTTGCCTCTACCGGATAACTCAGGAAAGCCTGAGCAACATCCGCAAGTACGCGGGCGCAAAAGAGGTCAGATTGCAGTTGCGCGGCGAGAACGGACGCGTCAGTCTGCGCATCGAAGACAAAGGGGTGGGTTTCGATGTCGATGAAGCGCGCAGAAAGGGCGGCCTGGGGTTGATCAGCATGGAGGAGCGGGTTCGACTGGTGAATGGAAAGCTCGACATTCGCTCCAAACCGAGAGTCGGCACGACCGTGGAAGTGTCAGTTCCATTGAAAGAGAGTGCCGCATGAAACGTTCCACTATTCTGCTTGCGGACGATCATGGGGTTGTGATCGAAGGTTTGCGCCGGATGCTCGACCGTCCGGAATTCGAGGTAGTGGAGGCTGTTGCGGATGGTAGAGCCATGAAGGAGGCCATATCTCGATTGCATCCAGATATCATCATTGCGGACGTGGCGATGCCGTTGCTGAACGGAATCGACGCAGCCCGCGAAATCCTTGCCCGGAATCCGGGCTCGAAAATCATCTTTTTCACGATGCATTCGGAGGTTGCCTATGCCACTGCGGCGCTCGCGGCGGGTGCTTCGGGATATGTAGTTAAGAGTGCCGCGGGCGAGGAACTGGTTAAGGCAATTCGGGCCGCACTGAATGGGCGTACGTATATCTCCACGGCAATCGCCGACGCCGTTGAACGTGCTCGCGAGGTTTCGAGCGCAGGGGATCCGAGCGCAATTGACGGCCTGACCAGTCGCCAGCGCGAGGTTTTGCAACTGCTGGCGGAAGGTCGTCAGGTGAAGGAAGTTGCCGCATTGCTGAAAATTTCACCCAAGACCGCAGAATTCCACAAATATCGCATCATGGACGCGCTCGGTGTGCACACAGTCGCGGACTTGACCCGCTACGCAGTCAAGCATGGAATTGTCACATAATATCATACCGGCGCTGCCCTAGTCTCAAGTTTTACACTGGGAATTTTACCAGTAGAAACACTTAATCGACTTCCGATACTCTCGCTGTGATGGAAGAGTTTCGCAGTGCTTCTTCCAGCCGCCACAGGGCGGTTGTCGCTTCTGTACCTGAGCGCAAGCCAAGCGGTCTCGAAGGACGCAACTGAACCCCTGTTGCCAACAGTTGTTGGGTTGAGCGGATGGATGTGGAGAACAGCCGCAGTAAGGCGGGTGCCACACAATGAGTGTACCGGAATCCTCACTATCGCACGGTCAGAGCTGGAATCCTCAAGATCGCGAGGTCGAAATTCTCTGCCCTGTCCTGTCGGCAATCACGTCGCGGCGCGCGCAGGTGCTGCGCAGGTGGCGCGAGCTTTACGCCCTGCATCTGGGCGATGAGCGGACCCTCTCCGACTCCGAGTTCAGCCGTCTGACCGCCTCCGTGATCGACACGGTTGAAGATGTCCGACACGGGAAAGTCAACGGGCTCACCGCCAGAGTGCTGCAGCGATGGAATGAGATGATCAGCCGCGGCCTGCCCTTCGCCGAGGCGATGGTGATCATCCAACTGTTCGAGGACAGCGTTTTGTCAGTCATCGGGACAAAGCTGCCGGACGCAGAGACCTATCCGCTGGTGCATGAGTACGCCCATCGAAAAATACCGATGATCGCCGAAGCGTACCTGCAGGCAGGTTTCGCGGCGTCATGGCAGAGACCGTTTTCCGCACCGCGAGCAACCAACGGGAAATTCCACGGTCTGGTCGGAAGAAGTGTGCCGATGCGGCGCTTGTACGATCAGATCGATGCGGTCGGGAAGACCGGCGCGACGGCCTTTATCGTTGGCGAAACGGGAACCGGCAAGGAACTGGTGGCGCGGGCGATCCATGAATGCGGCCTCGGTTCTGACGCTCCGTTCGTGGCGATAAATTGCTCGGCGCTCCCGGAGCGACTGATCGAAAGCGAGCTTTTCGGCCATGTGCGGGGCTCATTTTCGGGTGCGGAAGCGGATGCTACGGGGCTTTTCAGAGCAGCCAACGGAGGCACTCTGTTTCTGGATGAAATAACGGAGATGGGCGTGACGGCACAGGCGCGGCTTCTGCGCACACTGCAGGAGCGAACCGTCCGTCCGGTCGGATGTCTGAAAGAGGTCCCCGTGGAGGTACGCATAATCGCGTCGACCAATCGCGACCCGCAGGAGGCGATAGTCCACGGTCATTTGCGCGAGGACCTGTACCATCGGCTGAACGTCGCGACGCTGCACGTGCCCGCGCTGCGCGAGCGTCACGAAGATATCGAGCCACTGGCGCAGCATTTCATCGAAATCGTCAACGAGAAAGTGTCACGTGCCGAACCAGTCGTGGGCGTCACCGCGCAGGCGATGGAAGCGATGCATGACTACGAGTGGCCGGGCAACGTGCGTGAGCTGTTTAACGCGGTCGAATCGGCGGCCACTTTCGGAAAGTCGAACATGATCGGCCTCGACGACCTGCCTGAGGCGATTTCCGGCCTCCCGCCCGAGACTGCGATGCAAACGGAGATGATGAGCATTCCGGATGCGGAACGTCGACTCGTGATTCGGACGCTCGAGGAAACCCAAGGCAACATCTCCCGCGCGGCGCGATTGCTCGGAATCTCGCGCAAGAAGCTTTACGACCGGATCAGCCGCTATCAGTTGGGTGCGTGAGGGGTGATGGTCCGCTGAGTGGGGTCGCTCAGCGGGCCAACTTAGCGGTGCCGCTTCTTGATTTCGCGCTCGATCTCACGCCGGCTCACCTTCCGGGCCAGCGCCTCGCGCTTGTCGTAAAGATGCTTTCCGCGGGCAAGTCCGAGTTCAACCTTGGCGCGTCCGTTCTTGAAGTAGATCTTGAGCGGAACTATTGAGTAGCCGCGCTCGCGTACCCTGCCCCACAAACGATCGATCTCACGGCGATGAAGCAGAAGCTTGCGCGGGCGGGTTTCGACATGAGTGAACTGGCCGGCAGGCGCGTAGGCACCGATATGAACCCCGTGCAGAAAAATTTCGCCCTTCTTCACCCGCGCATAGCTGTCGCGCAGGTTGACTCGATGGCCGCGAAGAGACTTGACCTCGGTCCCAAGCAGCGCAAGACCGGCCTCGTAGGTCTCCTCGATAAAGAAGTCGTGCCGCGCCTTGCGGTTGTCCGCGACAAGGTCGTATCCGTCGGCGCTCTTATTTTGCGCTGCCTTCGCCATATCCGATCAAATCAGTTTACCGGGTCGGGAAGCGGCGGAGAAACCTGCCGGTAACGATCGCGCAGACAAAGCATCTTGGAGTCTTCACCCGCGCCTAAATCGCCGCTCAAATCGCTCTAACAGTCGCGCGCTACTTGTTGAGGCCGTCCTTGGGAGGGGACGGTCTATGAGGACATACGCAAAGTTTCGCAGGCGGTTTCGCAGGATGGTAGGCGTGGCGCTTGCCGCGGTAATCGCGGTTGGTCCTGCTCCGTTGGCGATGGCGACGCCAGCGCCGAGTAGCCCGGACACGGCCACGCCCATCAAACACGTCATCGTGATTATCGGCGAGAACCACAGCTTCGACAACGTGTTCGCCACCTATCAGCCGACCAACGGTCAGAAGGTCTGGAACCTGCTCTCCCAAGGTATCGTGAATACCGACGGAGACCCGGGACCGAACTTCAGTGCGGCGATGCAGAATCAGGCCTCGGACACCGCGAGCGACGGTTACTCCATCACGCCGACCATCACAGGCCCCTATTCGCTTCTACCGCAGCCGAACACGACTTACGCGTTCGGTCAGCCGCAGAACGTGGCGGACTCGCGCTTTCCGACCAATCTGGCAGACGGCCCGTTCCAGATAACCAAGTATGTTCCGTATCCGCATGCCTTCACGGGCGACCCGGCGCATCGGTTCTTCCAGATGTGGCAGCAGGTAGACGGCGGCAAAAACGATCTGTTCACCTGGGTTGCGCAGACAGTGGGAATCGGCGGAGCGAATACGGGCGCGGGAAGCCCCGTAGTTGGGAACACCTATCAGGGCGCCGTGCAGATGGGCTTCTATAACATGGCACAGGGCGACGCCCCGGTGTTCAAGTTCATCGCGGACAACTATGCGATGAGCGACAATTACCATCAGGCGGTCATGGGCGGAACCGGCGCAAACTTCTTCTTTATCGGCACCGGCGATATCGCTTATTTCAACAACGGCGACGGCGTTCCCACTGCGCCCCCCAGCAACCAGATAGAGAATCCCAACGCGACACCCGGCACCAACAACTTCTACACGAATGATGGCTACTCGGGTGGTTCTTATGTGGATTGCTCGGATCTCAACGCTCCGGGAGTTGCGC
>JBJKQX010000284.1:0-5987 GCA_046704965.1 Binataceae bacterium (SeqCode) | reverse complement strand
CCCGAGGAATTTGCCGCCTGGCTCGCGGAGCGCTCCGAATGAAGACCTCGCTTTATATAGAGCGCACCTCGTTCGTGCATCGACTCCATCCGACCGCCAAGGTCTTCGGGCTGTTCGTGGTGTTCTGGTCGATTTACTGGATGGATAATCCTGCCGTGCTGGCACCGCTCGCGGTCTTGGTGCTGGCGGTCGCGTTGATGATGGGCGCGTGGGAAAACGTCTATCGCTTCCGATGGTTTTTCGTTCTGATAGTCGTGCCCACGATGCTCACCTGGATGCTGTTTTATAGGGTGGGAAAGCCGATCATTGATGTCCCGCTGTTTTACGTGAGCGACGCCTCGATTCTGTTCGGTCTTGGGCGCGGGCTCAAGGTTGGCATCCTGGTGCTCGCTTCGGTGCTGTTCCTGTCGGGCACCAAGGTCGAGGAATTGGCTGTAGGGCTTTCGCGGCTCGGCCTGCCGTACCGTATCGGCTTCACTATCACGCTGGCGTTTCGGCTGGTGCCGCTTTTCATGGAATCCGCCCTGACCGTGGTGGACGCGCAGCGTCTGCGCGGCTACGAATTCGACCATGGTGGCCCGATCGAGCGCATCCGCCGCTACGTGCCGGTCGTCATACCCGTCTTTATGGGCGCGCTGCGCAAGGCCAACAACATGGCGATGCCGCTGGAGGCGCGCGGCTTCGGCCGGACGCATCGCCCAACCAGCTTCGTCGAGTACAAGCTTCATCGGCGCGACGCGGTCGCTTTCATGCTGCTGACAATGCTCGCGGCGGTTTGCTTCGCGGTTTACTGGAGCGGCCTCGGCGCAGTCCCGATGAATTAGGTTCAGTGCCTATCAATTGAAAAGCTAGACGTGAAAAGCGCCTCGGGGGCGCGATTTGTTATGCCGCGCGCACAGCGTTAGACGGGCCGGTCATGACGGAAATGCCGGTCGGGATACGGTTGCCACGGCGCCGGCTTGCTACGCGCTCTGCAATAGTGCAACCTCGCTAGCTCGACCGGAGGACGCGCATGAGCAACCCCGAGCAATTCAATGCCGATCAGCTCTCCTTCTGGAATGGGCATGGCGGCCATACCTGGGTAGCGCGGCAGGAGCATACCGACATCACCCTGACGCCCGTATCGGAGGCATTGCTCGCGCTTGCCGCGCCGCGCGTCGGCGAGCGGGTACTGGACATCGGCTGCGGATGCGGCGCGACAACTCTGGAGTTTGCGCGGGCCGTCGGCCCGACTGGCCATGTAACGGCGGTGGACATCTCCGGGCCGATGCTGGCTGAAGCAAAGGCGCGCGCCGCAGGCGCCGGTATCACCAACGTCGATTGGATGCAGACCGACGCCGCCACAGCGGATCTTGGCGAATTCGATTTGCTGACGTCGAGCTTCGGCCTGATGTTTTTCGGCGACCCGGTGGCGGCCTTCGCCCACATTCGCCGCGCCGCCAGCCCCGGCGCGCGGATGGCGTTCGTTTCCTGGCGGCCGATTACCGAAAACCCCTGGATGGAAGTGCCGCTGCGCGCGGTTTCTAGCCACGTGCCTCCGCGGCCGAAACCGAACCCGCAGGCGCCCGGAATGTTCGCCATGGCCGACCCGCATCGCGTCTCCCGGATACTCACCGAAGCTGGATGGGCGCCACCGCGGCTCGACAAGCTCGACCTCGCTCTGGATATCGCCGCCGGGCGCGGGCTGGACGAGGCTGTGAAGCAATCGACCCAAATCGGCGCCGTCAACAGTGCCCTGCGCGGCCAGCCGGAGGAAACTGTCGCAGCCGCTATTGCCTCGCTGCGCGAGGCCTTGACAGCGCATCTGGACGGCGCGAGTGTGCGCCTGCCCGGTGCGATGTGGTTGGTCAGCAGCGCGTCTGTCTGAGCGCGTGCAGCACGGGCCGCATCACGCGCCGGGAACGCCGCGCCGTGACGATTCATTGATTCATTTACCGGGATGCTCGATCGCGCGGCTGGCAGCTTTCACCATCCGGTTGCCGAGCAGGTTGAGCTTGAACCTGCGGATTGTCTCGGGCGTCACGACGTCACCGGTCGGGGCGCGGAAGTAGAGCGCGTCGAACGGGCACTGCACGATACACGCGCCGCATTGCACGCATCTGTCGATTCCCGGAAGCGAGGCCATCCGCCGGTCGTGGTCGACCTCGAAGACTCTCACCGGGCAGACCTGCTCGCAGAATCCCGCTCCCTTGCATCGCTCCGCATCCAGGGTGATTCGCAGCAATCGATCTTCGTGCAGGCCGCTCTTGTAGACCGGCGTGCTGCCCATAAGGTCGAGGCTCAGCATAAGCACGACGACTGTCGACGCGAGGCCCCATCGCAGCACGAATCCCCATGACAGGTCACGGGCGAGTGTCGCACCGACTATCAGCGCCACGATAGTGACGCCCCATAGCACGAGCGTTATCGCGTACTGTCCGAAATCGAAAAACACGAAGCCGACGCGCTTGCGGCGCGTGTCGAGCCGGTGTTCGTAAAGCGGGAAGGCAAGGAAGATGGCGAGCGCGAGCACCCATATCATCCCGATGAGCGGCAGCACTGCCTCGCGCCACCACGGAAGTATCACCAGCGCCAGCATCGAAATCGGAAACGCCCACGCCACGGCCATCTCAAGCCGCTGCAGCCAGAGAAAGGTGACCTCGCGCATCTGCGTCGCGTTTTCCGTCTCGCCGCGCAGGAACGCGGGAATTGCGTCGGCGTAGACGGGGCCCCAGACCACCCTCCATCCGGTCCGATGATGTACCGCCTTGGCCTCGATTCCCGTGGCGGCGAGCTGCGGCAGAATTACCTGACGATGATCGACCAGGCGCTCGATACCGCTGGTCTTCAACACCGATACGACATCGTGATTGGTCAGCAGGCCACCGGTCGCCGCGCACCATACGTTGACGCCGCGACTGTTCGCGACCAGCAGGTAGGCGTCGATCCCCTCGATTGCGCGCTTGACCCGCTCCACCGTCAGCGCAAAGTTTCCGGTCAGCAGCACGGGTGAATCGCGATCGGGATTGCCGATAATGATGAGTCCGGTCCTGCACGGAAACGGTAGAACGCGGAGCACCGTCTGCAGCACGGTAAGCACGATATAGCGCAAGCGTTTCATTCGGTTCAGGCGGGTTTGCGCGCCACCACCTCTATAAAGCTGCCGAGCATGTTCGAGCGGACCGACTCGATCGTTAAGCCGGCATCGGCGATTCGCGCGGGAAGATTCTTAACCGCGTGCGTGGTCTGTTGCGTGAGCAAATACGTGATAGCTACCAACGGAGCGCGCGCCAGCGCGTGAATTATTCTTCGTGCGACGCCCGATGGTCTGGCCTCGTCCGCGACCAGAAGCAGGCCGCCCGGTCGTAAGATCCGTTTCACCTGCTCCAGCGTGTAACGGATTTCATCGTCGCTCAACTCCGAAAAACAAAGCCCGCTCGTCACGACGTCGCAGATCTCCGGCGCTTCGCTGTCGAGTTCAGCGACGCCTTTTTCTTCGAAATCGATCCTGCCTGTCACATCGGCCGCACGCGCGCGACGCCTTGCCGTCTCCAGAATCTGAGCGCTGACGTCGATTGCTTTAACGGTCGCTCCGCGTCGCGCCGCGCGAATCGTCAATGCACCCGTGCCGCATCCGATGTCGAGCACGCTCTGTCCGGCCACGATGTGACTTGCGAGACGGTCGTAGGCTTTGTCGAGACCGCCCAGCGTGAGCATCCGCATGCCGAGGTCGTAGCGTTCGGGTGCGGACTCCAGAATCCGCATCAGGACGTAAGTGCTCATTCCGTTTCGCTCACAGGATCATTCATATAAGCGGCCGCAATCGCGAGGAATCGTATGCCAGCTTCGTGAGAATGTCACTGCCCGAATGCTTTTCGAGCCGCCCGCTCATCGCAATTGCGATCGGTTTCTTGACGTTGCCGGAGGCGTCGAATTTTGCCGCCGTCCGTCGGCGGATAGAGTGGGACGGTCGAGGCGGCCTTGGGCGACGGCGAGGAACCGTGCTAATTAGAACGCTCGAATAAACCAAAAGGGGCGGTCTCTTACCTATGCTGTACGTGATTATCGGACATGATGGTCCTGACGGGGCGACGCTGCGCCCCAAGCTTCGACCCGCCCATCTCGATAACTTGAGGCCTCTGGTCGAGCAGGGCAAGGTCGTGATCGCGGGCCCGTTCACCGACGGAAGCGGAAGTCTTATCATCGTGGACATGGAAAGCGAGGCCGAGGCGATGGCCTTCGCGCAGAGCGATCCTTATGTCAGCGGTGGTGTGTTTCAAAGGGTTGAGGTGAAACCCTTTCGCAAGGTGTTTCCCGAGTAGATTCGAACCGTCGGACACGGTAACGGACGCTCGTGCCGGGTCCGCTTCACATGGAGTTTCGATGGCAGGCGCATTATCGGATCTGAAAATTATTGAACTGGGCGAACTTGCCTCCGCCCCCTACGCGTCGAAGCTGATGGCCGACATGGGCGCCGAGGTGATCAAAATCGAGCGCCCCGGCGTCGGAGACGCGTCGCGCGGACGAGGACCGTTTCCGAAAGATGAAGCGCATCCCGAGAAGAGCGGGATGTTTCTTTATCTCAACACCAATAAGCTCGGCGTCACACTCGACGTAGCGACTGCGGAAGGCTTCGAACTCTTCGAGCGCCTTGTCGCCCAGGCCGACATTCTCATCCACAACGTCGTTCCGCCCGAGATGGATCGGGTCGGACTCGACTACGACCGCCTTGCGCGCGTCAACCCGGGTCTCATCATGACCTCGATAACGCCGTGGGGTCTGACGGGACCGTACCGCAACTGGCGTGCGGAGAATCTTACGGTCTGGTCCGCGGGCGGGTTGTGCGTGCTAAACGGCGGCGGTGCGGAGCATCCGGAACTCCCTCCCCTCAAGACTTTCGGCCATCAGACGGGCTATCAGGGCGGCGTGCACGGCGCGGTTGCCACGATGGGTGCGCTGATGGCACGACTGCGCGACGGCGAAGGTCAGCATATCGACGTCTCGGAGCAGGAGGTGCTCGCCTCGATGCTCGAGATGACGTTCGAGTACTGGCCGTACATGAAGACGGTCGCGACCCGGCTCGGCGTCAAGCCCATTCAGCCGGTCGAGACGATGGAAGCGAAGGACGGCTACATCTATATCTGCTGCATCGAGGACCATCAGTGGAACCGACTGGTCGAAGTGATGGGCAGTCCCGAGTGGGCCAAGGAGGAAATCTTCGCCGACCGCTTCAAACGGGCTGCGAACTGGGACGCGCTCAAGGTCTTCCTTGGCGAGTACGTCAAGCAGGAGACGGTGCTGGGTTTTTACAAGAAAGCGCAGGAGCGGCGAGTGCCGCTCGCTCCGGTTTCAACGATGGGTGACCTCATAAACAGCGAGCATCTGAAGATGCGCGGCTTCTTCGTCGAGATAGCGCAGCCGGTTGCGGGTACGCATAAATATCCCGGCGCGCCGCTCAGGTACGAGAAGACTCCATGGGAAATCCGCCGCCCCGCGCCCACCCTCGGCCAGCATAACGAAGAGGTCTTTTGTGGACGCCTCGGGCTGGAAAAGGCTCGCTTGAATGAACTCAGCAACAAGGGTGTCATCTGATGGCTAGGAAACGGCCGCTTGAAGGAATCAGAATTGCCGATTTCACCTGGGTGTGGGCCGGTCCTTATTGCACCTTGCAGCTTGCCCATCTCGGTGCCGAAGTAATCCGTATCGAGACGGCGACGCGTCCCTGCACAACCCGAACGCTTCCGCCGTGGCCCGACGGTATCCCCGTCGGTGTGGACAGTTCCGGCTATTTCAACCAGTACAACCAGGGCAAGAAGTCACTCTCGCTCAACTTCAAACATCCCGAAGCGATGGAAGTTGCGCGCCGACTGATCAAGAGCAGCGACGTCGTAACCAACAACTTCGCCGCCGGCGTGATGGAACGCATGGGCTTCGGCTACGCCAAGCTGGCCGAGATCAATCCGCGCATCATCTGCGCGTTCGGCTCGGGCTTCGGCCAAAGCGGGCCG
>JBJKQX010000283.1:0-4322 GCA_046704965.1 Binataceae bacterium (SeqCode) | reverse complement strand
CTTCCGCTATGGCCCGCGGCGGCAGTGTTGCTGGCGTGGCTGGCGAGGGGATTGGTTCTTCGTTATGGACGGCGGCGCGTGCTCGGCACTTTCGTCGCACTGTCGGCCGTCGCGATCGTGTTCAACTTCATTTACATCCCGTACAAAGAAGCTCGCGCCTGCCCCGGTCAACCTTTCCGACTGGTGGCGCGGGATATCGATCGCGCGGTCGGACCCAGGGAGCCACTTTACATCTACGGTTTTCACGAGCAGATAGCGCCGCTGCTTTTCTATCTCGATCGAAACGCGCCGCGTATCAAAAAGGGCCGACTCGGCGAAGCACCGCCGGGCTACATAATCGTTCCGATGCAGGTATGGCTGAAGCAGCGGCACGAGGCTCCCGGTCTTGATGTGGTCCTGAGCTCGTCACACGGCAAGTTGCACGTCGTGTTGCTTCATCGCGGCAAAATGTATGCGGGCGCGGAAGCGTCGCAGCTCGGCATACCCGGTTACCCGCGCGCTCCGAACCGTCCGGACCGCGGCCAGTGCGTCGCAGCCCGAAGCGTCCGGCAGGAACTTCAATTGGCAAAGCGATAAGACATCGCCGCTTGTCACGTTTCGGTTTGACGCGAACGCCTCATTGCCGACCGCGCGGGCCCATTGCCGTTCGCTTCAGCGCCGAAACGTGTACATGAGCATCAGCCACAAATTGGTCCGGCGTTGCTCCTGAATCATCAAATCGCTTTGCCCCGCCGCCGACACTGCAGGCCGGCCGCATCGCGGACACACCCGGTCTTCATCTCTGAAATAATGACGCCCGCGGCGAAGCACCCCGTAAGCCTTCCATCGATGGCCGAACAATCCGCCGCATCGAAGTTCGCAGAATTCACCCACCGGCTGCGAAAGCGCGAACGCAACCTCAGGGTCCAGCGGCGTCGAACGCACGAGCGCACTTCCGCATCGGGCGCAAAAGCGCGCATTCGCGGGACGCATCGAACGGCAACCTGGACATTGCCTTGCCATCACTTGCATGAAAGCACTTCCCGCCAGAGCATCGCCACGGCAGGTTTTGCGTCTCCGACAACCGTTGTCACAGACGGATGCCGAGAGTCGTCAGGGAAGTCGGTAGTGTTCAGCGAATCTCGCGGTAGCGGAAACAGTCGACCAGGTGATCGTTCACCATCCCGACCGCCTGCATGAAGGCGTAGCAGATCGTCGAACCGACGAAATTGAAATTGCGCTGTTTGAGATCCTTGCTCATCGCGTCGGACTCGGCGGTTCGCGATGGCACTTCGCCCATCGCGCGCCACGCATTCCGGCGCGGACAGCGTTCAACGAACTGCCATATGTAAGCGTCGAAGCTTCCGAACTCGTCACGGACGCGAAGAAACGCGCCCGCGTTACGAATCGCCGAGAGAATCTTGAGCCGGTTCCGAACAATACCGGGGTTTGCGATCAGGCGCTCGACGGCGGGTTCGTCAAACCGCGCGACCGCCTCGGGGGCGAACCCGGCAAATGCCTGCCGGTAGGCATCGCGCTTGCGAAGAATCGTGTCCCAACTGAGTCCCGCCTGCGCTCCTTCGAGCACGAGGAATTCGAACAGCCTGCGGTCGTCATGCAGCGGAACTCCCCACTCCCGGTCGTGATAACGGAGCGCCAGCTCGCTGCGCGCCCATGGGCATCGCGCGCGCCCGCTGTCGTCGGCCACCGGGGCTTCAGACTTTGCCATCAGAGTGTCCCACTGAATCAGGGTCGCAAGCTGGTCCCTGTCCGAACTGACAAGCACCCATCAGCAAGTCCTATTGCGGGGTCTGAGTATGTGTCGACGCCGCAACCATAATCGCGGCGAGCGCGGTCAGGTCGTTCTCGTCGTAGTAGTCGATTTCGACACGGCCCGGTGCCTTTCCGCGCCGGCGGATGACTCGGACCTTGCGCTTGAGCGCGCGCTGAAGGTTCTCGACCAATGCGTTGAGATTCGGATCGGAAGCCCGCTCGGCGACTGGCGCGGCGCCTCCGTTGCGCTTGCGATGGCTTGAGGCAAGCTCTTCCGCACCTCGCGCGGTAAGTCCACCGTCGACGATTCGGCGCGCGGCGGAAATCCGGGACTCCGGCGTAGGCAGGGCAAGAATCGGACGGGCCTGCCCCGCGCTAAGCCTGCCCTGCGCTATCATCTCGAGCACAGGCTCGGGCAGGTCGAGCAGGCGGATCGCGTTGCTGACGTGGGGTCGGCTCTTGCCGATTCGCCCGGCAATCTGATCGTGGCTGAGCCCGAATTCACGGCTGAGTCGCGCGAATGCGCGTCCTTCCTCGACCGCGTTCAGTTCCTCGCGCGCCAGATTCTCGACCAGCGACATTTCCAGCGCGGCACGGTCGTCGAGGTCGCGCACGATGATCGGAACCGTTTCCAGTCCAGCGGCGCGGGCCGCCCTAAGCCTGCGCTCACCGGCGATCAACTCATAGCGGCCATCCTCACCACCCGGAGCACGGCGTACGATCAGGGGTTCGATAACGCCCTGACTTTCGATCGCGCGGCGCAATTCCTCTAGACGTTCGGGATCGAAACGCTGGCGGGGCTGAAAAGGGCACGGCGCGATTCGGGAAACCGGCGCCGTCTCCACACCCGGCGAGCCGGGACGCGGCGCAGGTGCGATCGCTTCGCCTTCCCCGATGAGAGCGTCCAGACCCCGACCCAACGACTTGCGACTCATGTCATTCCTCTCTTTACGCTGCGTCCGCGCTCTCGCGCGCCAGCACTTCCTGCGCAAGCGCGCGGTAACCTTCGGCACCTGCGGACTTTGCCTCGTACTCAAGCACCGAAAGCCCGTGGCTGGGGCTTTCCGAAAGCCTGACGTTGCGCGGTATCACGGCCTTGAAGACCTTGTGCGGGAAATGCTTGTGAACCTCGCGCGCGACGTCGTGGCTAAGCCGGTTGCGCGCGTCGAACATCGTCAGCACCAGCCCTTCGATTTCCAGCGCCGGCCGAAGCACCGATTTAACCCGCTGTATCGTTCCCAAGAGCGAGCTCAGGCCTTCCAGCGCGTAGTATTCGCACTGCATCGGGACCAGCACCGAGTCGGCGGCAACCAGCGCGTTCAGCGTAAGCAAGCCGAGCGACGGCGGAGTATCCAATAGAACATAGTTATATTCTGCCGCATCCACTGCCAGCAGAGCGCGCAGACGCCGTTCACGGCCTTCCATTGTAGCCAACTCTATTTCAGCGCCAACCAGATTTGCCCCTGCACCGGCAAGCATCAGTTTGGGCCGAGCTTCGACCACGATTTCGTCCAGAGGAGCGTCAAGGATGAGCGCTTCGTAGATGCTCTTACCGTGTTGAATCCTTTCGCGGAGCTGCGGCGAAGAGATCAAGCCCGAGGTAGCGTTGCCTTGCGGGTCGAGGTCTACAAGCAGTACACGGCGTCCCGCCTGAGCGAGGGCAACGGCGAGGTTTATCGTGGTCGTCGTTTTACCGACGCCACCTTTCTGATTAGCGATTGCGATTATCCGCCCCACATCCAGCCCCGCCACAAAGAAGGCATCCGACAGCGGTTCCACGTGGAACCATTGAAACGAAGAACGCGAAACGAGTGAAACGCGTGACGTGCTTAATGTACGCCAGCGATGGTCAAAATCAAAGGTGAGAACGCACGGGACGCATCAAGACCCTTGTTTTGTTGAGTTTTCGGAAGCGGTTCTGGATTCACTTACGGACCCAGAGCGCGAGAATTCTATCCACTTCGGCGCCGTCGCGCTCAAGCCGGTAACCGACTCTCGTGTAAGCTTCGAGGCCTGATTGCCGCGCTCTGTCGAGACTCAGGCGCTGGGAAGGACTTGCGTAGAGCATCGCGACGCCACCCTGACGCAGGGCCGATGACGCGATCGGGTAAAATGAAGCCGGCTCGCCAAGCGCGCGTGCCGTCACCAGGTCGAAGTCGGCGGCGAAATGGGAAGGGTCGACGCGGGCGCTTTCGACTCGCGCGTTCGCAAGCTCCATCTCGGCGATGACGACGGCGAGAAAGCTAGTGCGTTTGCGGCGCGCTTCAACCAGGGTGAAGTCAGCCCGTGTGGCAGCGGCGAGCACCAGCCCCGGAAAGCCGGCGCCGCTTCCGATATCCAGGATTCGTCTTTCGGGGCAGAAAGCGCCGGCAAGCATGCCCGGATCGGGTCCGTCGGCGATTACTGCGGGCATCAGGCTATCGATCACGTGAAAAGCGATTTCGGCAGGGTCGTGCGGTCGTGCGGTCAGATTTGTTTTCGTGCCCCATAGGGCAAGCGCGGCCGCGAGTTTTCCGATTCGGACGGGAAATTCGGTTGGGTCGGCAGGGGTGAAGCGAAGTACCGCCAGA
>JBJKQX010000282.1:0-3206 GCA_046704965.1 Binataceae bacterium (SeqCode) | reverse complement strand
CTCGCCCTCGACAACGACCGCTTCGTGGGCGAACCGGTCGCGGTGGCCGTCGCGGACAACGCCTACAAGGCGCAGGACGCGCTCGACCTGGTTGACGTCGACTACGACCCGCTCGACGCGGTGGTCGATCCCGAAAAGGCGCTTGAGGACGGCGCGCCGATAATTCACGACGAGTTCGGTACCAATCTCTGCACGCGGCTTGAGGTACCCAATCCGCAGGTGGACGAGGCGATGCGCGCCGCGGACAAGGTCATAAAGTTCCGGCTCGTGAACCAGCGTCTTGCACCCGTGCCGATGGAGCCGCGGGGCGTGGTCGCCCAGTGGCATCCGGGCCTCAAGCAACTGACGCTCTGGTCCTCGACCCAGATTCCGCATCTGCTGCGCTCGCAACTGGCTGACATGCTCGGGCTCGGCGAGAACCATATACGAGTGATCGCGCCCGAGGTCGGCGGTGGGTTCGGTGCCAAGCTTAACGTGTACGCCGAGGAAGCGCTGGTCGGTTACCTGGCGATGAAGCTCAATCGGCCGGTCAAATGGATCGAGCGCCGGCGCGAGAACATGGCAACCACCACCCACGGTCGCGACCAGATTACGTACCTTGAGGTTGCGGCCAAAAAGGACGGCGAAGTCCTCGCAATAAAGGGCAAATTCATCTGCGACATGGGCGCCTACCTGCAGCTTCTGACTCCCGCGATTCCGGGCTTCTCGGGCCTGATGATGACCGGGTGCTACAGGATTCCGGCGCTCTCGTTCGAACAGTCTCTGGTCTTCACGAACAAGATGTCGACCGACGCCTACCGCGGCGCAGGACGTCCCGAAGCCGCTTATATCGCTGAGCGCGTGATGGATATGGTCGCCAGCGAATTCGGGCTCGATCCCACCGACGTGAGGCGCAAAAACTTCATACCCAAGGAAGCTTTCCCCGCTCCCACCTCGGGCGGCCTGGTTTACGACTCGGGCGATTACAACCTCGCACTCGACAAGGCGCTCGAGATGGTCGACTACAAGAAGATGCGTGCGGAGCAGGAAGCCGCGCGCAAACAGGGTCGCCTGCTCGGTATCGGAATCTCATCGTACGTCGAGATATGCGGAATCGGACCGTCCGCTCTGCTTCCGCCGGGTCTGAAGGGCGGAGGATGGGAAAGCGCGACCGTCAGGATGGAGCCTGATTCCAAAGTGACGGTTCTGACCGGGGTTTCACCTCACGGGCAGGGGCAGGAAACCACCTTCGCGCAGCTTGTCGCCGACGCGTTCGGCATCGACATCGACGACGTCGTCGTGGTCCACGGCGATACCGCGCAGGTGCAGTATGGAATCGGCACCTTCGGAAGTCGCGGCACGACGGTCGGCGGACCTGCGCTGATGCTCACGGTCGGAAAGTTGCAGGACAAGATGAAGAAGATCGCGTCCACCATGATGGAGGCGCCGCCCGACCAGCTCGTCTTCACGCAGCGCACGGTCGCGCTTGCGAGCGACACCTCGAAATCGATTCCGCTTCAACAGGTGGTTGACGCGGCCTACGGATACAAGATGCCGATTCCAAGCGTCGATCCGGGGCTCGAAGAAAAAACCTTCTACGAACCGTCGGCGTGTACTTTTCCGTTCGGCACTCATGTGGCTGTCGTCGAGGTCGACCCCGAGACCGGTGTCGTCAAGTTCCTCAAGTACGTAGCGGTGGACGACTGCGGAACGATAATCAGTCCGCTCCTGGTCGACGGGCAAGTGCACGGCGGTATCGCGCAGGGAATCGCGCAGGCGCTTTACGAGGAAGTCGTTTACGACGAGAGCGGCCAGCTAATCACGGCGAGTCTGATGGATTACGCGGTCCCAAAGGCCGACATGCTGCCGCATTACGACTGTGCCAACACCGTCACGCCAACTCCAGTCAACATGCTGGGCGTCAAGGGCGTCGGCGAGGCCGGGACGATCGGCTCGACACCGTGCACGGTCAGTGCGGTGCTCGACGCGCTCCAACCGCTTGGCATCAGGCATCTCGATATGCCGCTCAAACCGGAAAAAGTCTGGACCGCAATCCGCAACGCGAAGAAGGCGTAAGACCTATGTTTCCAAGTTCGTTCCAATACCATCGAGCCGGGTCGGTAAAGGAAGCGCTCGCGCTGCTCCATCAGTTTGGCGACGACGCCAAGCTGCTCGCGGGCGGTCACAGCCTGATACCGATGATGAAGTTTCGACTGGCGGCACCGGCCCATCTCATCGATATTGCCTCGGTCGGTGAACTTTCGGGGATTCGCGAGGAAGGCGGCAAAATCGTCATCGGCAGCGCCAATTCCCATTGCCAGGTCGAGACTTCGGACCTCGTGCGCACAAAACTCGGACTGCTTGCCGAATGCGCCGGAAATATCGGTGACGTTCAGGTGCGAAACCGCGGCACTATCGGCGGAAGCCTGTCCCACGCGGACCCAGCCGCCGACTATCCCGCGGCGGTTCTCGCGCTCGACGCCGAAATGCAAATTACAGGTGAATCCGGGGCGCGCGCGGTCAAGGCCGAAGACTTTTTCGTCGACCTCATGACCACGGCGGTTCAGGATGGCGAGATTCTGACCGCGGTACGTTTCGCCCCGATACCTGACGGCGCGGGCTACGCGTACCTGAAGCATCGCCAGCCCGCTTCCGGGTTCGCACTGGTCGGAGTAGCGGCTATAGTCACGCTCGACAACAAGGGAAATTTCCGAAACGTGCGAGTTGGCGTCACGGGTCTTTGCGCCAAGGCGTTTCGCGCCAGTGCGGTCGAGTCCGCCCTTGCGGGCAAAGGCGCCGACGCGATAGCTGCTGCGGCCGCGCTCGTGGCTGACGGCGTCGACGCGATGGGTGATATCCACGCTTCGGGCGATTTCCGATGCGAACTGGCGCGAGTTTACGCGCGGCGAGCGATCGAGCAGGCCGCAGCCCGCGCGAAGCACTAAACCTGAATCTGAAATGAAAGCTGGATTGCGTCCACGATGAAAATCGCAGGCGAACAGAATCTTCCCGCATCGCGCGAGGCCGTATGGGCCTTGTTCAACGACCCGGAGCGCCTTTCACGGCTGATTCCAGGATGCGAAAAGCTCGAAGTCCTTGGGCCAGACGAGTTTTCCGGCACCATCAATGTCGGCATCGCCGCCGTCAAGGGCGTGTACTCGGGCAAGCTCAAGATAGAGGACAAGCGCGAGCCCGAACATTACAAGATGCGCGTTGACGGCAAGGGC
>JBJKQX010000281.1:0-3783 GCA_046704965.1 Binataceae bacterium (SeqCode) | reverse complement strand
TCCGTTCGACGAAATCGCGATAGAGGAAGCGCTTCGCATCAAGGAAAAACAAGGTTCCGGCGACGTTGTGCTGATCGCGGTGGGCCAACAGAGCTGGCAGGAGCAGCTCCGGACGGGTCTCGCGATGGGTGCCGACCGGGCGGTTCTTGTGAGCACCGATGCGGCGCTCGACACGCTGGCTATAGCCCGGGTAATGGCCAAGGTTGCAACCGACCAGGAAGCCGACCTTGTGATTCTGGGCAAACAGGCGATCGACGACGATTCGAATCAGGTTGGGCAGATGCTTGCGGAAATACTGGGATGGCCGCAGGCAACGTTCGCGTCGAAGGTCGAATTCGCCGACCGCAAGGTTACCGTGATACGCGAGGTCGATGGCGGACTCGAGACCATTGCATTTGACCTTCCCTCCATCATCACGACCGATTTGCGCCTCAATGAGCCGCGCTACGCCTCGCTCCCCGGCATCATGAAGGCCCGCAAGAAAGAGCTGAAGGAGATTCCTGCCGACAGCCTCGGCGTCGATCTCACCCCCAAGCTCAAGATCAAAAAGCTCGATCCTCCGCCCGCGCGACAGGCCGGGCGTAAGGTGGAATCGGTGGCCGAACTCGTGCAGGTGTTGCACAACGAGGCGAAGGTTATTTAACGGCCCACGCGGCCGAAGCTGCTGTCGAATTCCCGACCCGGGAGATCGAGTTCGAATCCGGTCAGTGCAGGCAATGGAGTAAGTGACAATGGGCGACGTTCTGGTTTTCGCCGAACATTTTGAAGGCAAATTTCCCAAAAGCAGTCTGATTGCCGTGAATGCCGGCCTTGAGCTGGCGCAAAAGCGCGGCGGTCAGGCGATAGCGGTCGTGTTGGGTGACAATACAGACGACCTCGCGGCCGAGTTGGCGAAGTACGGAACGGCCAAGGTAATCGCGCTCGCGCATCCTGCACTCAAGAACTATCTTGCCGACGCTTACGCCCAAGCGCTCTCGGCGCTGGTCAAATCGCTCGGCGCCGAATATATCGTCGCGACCGCGACCGCGATGGGAAAAGACTTGATGCCGCGAATTGCCGCGCGTCTCGATGCTCCGATGGCGTCGGAGATAGTGGCTATCAACGATGACGGCACGCTTACGCGCCCGATGTACGCGGGAAACGTGCTCGCCACTATCGAACTGGACGGTCCGACCAAGGTGGTCACGGTTCGCAGCACCGCCTTCGACGCGGCCAATGCCTCGGATGCGTCGGTGCCGGTCGAAAAGATGGATCCGGAGATTGACGACGGCGCGCACAAGATGGAGTTCGTCGCCTTCAATCAGATCAAGAGTGACAGGCCGCAGCTCACCGAGGCAACGATCGTGGTTTCGGGCGGCCGCGGAATGCGCTCGGGCGAGAACTTCAAGACCGTGCTTGAGCCGCTGGTGGACGAGATGGGCGCCGCGATGGGCGCCAGTCGGGCCGCGGTCGATGCGGGCTTCGTGCCCAACGATCTGCAGGTGGGACAGACCGGAAAAGTTGTTGCGCCCTCGCTCTACGTTGCGGTTGGAATCTCCGGTGCGATTCAGCATCTGGCCGGGATGAAGGACTCGAAGGTTATCGTCGCGATCAACAAGGACGAGGAAGCGCCAATCTTCAATGTCGCTGATTACGGACTCGTCGCCGACCTGTTCAAGGCGGTGCCCGAGATGGTCGAGGAGGTCAAGAAGCTGAAGCAGTAATCGGGCTTCTTAACCTTTTTGCCCGCCCTCGCTCCGGGTCGCGCAAGTCACTTCCCCCCTTTGTGACGAGCGGCCCGAAGCGGGGGCGTTTTTGCTTCCCCACTTCGTCATTCTTACCTGCTCGCTTCATTAACCGGCAGCAACCTTACGGGTTGCCTTCGCGAGCAAGTATCACTGCGTACAAGCCGTTCATTCAGCTTATCGTGCTGGAAAAATGAAAGGCTGAAAAAGTGAAAAGAAGAGGGCGCCCGCGCTATGCGGACGCCCTCTTGGTTGCTTCGTTCAGCCGCGGATGGTTAGTCGCAGCTTTGGAAGGTCAGATCAACTCCGTTTGCTGGCAACCCGGTCGTTGGGTTGGTGATCAGTGCGCTCGGCGAGCAAACCGAACTACCCGACGATATCGAACTGGCCGAGCCCCAAACGCTGTAGGTCGCGTTTCCGGCGGAGAGCGTGTAGCCGCTACCGCTGCTCGAAGCCGTTCCGATGATCGGGTTGCTGTTGGCAACGCCGAGCTGGTAGGCCACCGTGTTGTTGCAGGGAGCGGTCGTGCAAGTCGGAGTGCTTGCGGTCTGCGCGGTCGGCGGCTGGGTGTCAGCCGACGGTGTCGCCATCGCCGCAGGCTCAAGCGCCTGTACCGGCCCTGAACTGCCGGTGAACGGCTGGGTCGGGGAGTACTGCACGTTGTCCCCGGTCACAGCCGCTGTATTCACCGTAGTGAAGGTGCCGTTGATCGTGGTTGCATTTCCTGACGCGTCTACCAGCGGGATCACCAGATTGTTGGGACCACCCGAGCTGGTGACGTTCACGCCGGTCGTGATGGTTGTATCCGACAGGTTGTTCGTGGACGGCATGTTATTCGCGTTCGCCACGATCTCATAGCTGCCGGAGCCGACCGGACAGAACTCGAAGTGACCGCTCGAATCAGACGCCGTGGTCTGAATCAGGTTGTCAACATTTTCTTGAGTCGAGTTCGCCGACGGCGTTCCAACCGCGACCGATGAGGCCTGCTGTTCGAGCCAGACCATCGCGCCCGGAACCGGGCTGGGCGAGCTCGCCGGTATCGTAACGGTGCTGTTCGTCAGGCCGGCCTCGTACAGCGTTCCTGCTACCAGCGGGCTGGTGCCAATCTCGCCCGCGCGCAGCGTGGGCTTGAACAGGTACTTGCCGCTTTTGCCCGCTGCTACCACCGACTGGCAAGCGTTGACGTCTACGTCGAGGTCAAGCCCCTTGCCGTTCTGCACCGTAAGGCCACCGTTCTGAAGTTGTCCGGGCGGAATCTTGAGACCGGTGTTCGCGTTGCTGGGCATCGTCAGCGGATACCATTTGCCGCCCGACTCCACGCAGTTCCACACGTTGGGCCCGAGGTTTGCGGGGGCGGTGTTGCAAGCGTTGCTCCCAGGCTCGCCGGAAAATGAACTGCCGTTGGGCGCCATGAAGATGCGAATCTGCTGATACTTGCCCGCCGGAAGACCGCTGGTTGTTCCAAGGGTTGCGAGAAGGCAATCGGTGGTGGTGGTGCCAAGCAGGTTGACCTGCGTGGCTGGAGCGTTGGGAGTCAGATCCTGCCATCCCGATGAGTTCGAACTGGCCGAACTGCTGAGGTTGGCCTTTACGTCCGTAACTGTGACCCACACCGACTGGTAAGGGCCATTGGGTGCCAGACATTCCTGGGCGGGGTCACTGATTCCGCTTTTTATTAGGGCAGAGCCGGTCGGGCCGCCGCCGCCGCCACCACCGCCACCGCCGCATCCGATCATGCCGAATGCCAGCGCCACCGATCCCACGAGCATCGTGCCCGCAAGTAACCCGACCCAGCGAGTCGGCGGCTGTTTCCGTGTCGAAAGAGTTTTCATAAACCTCCTGGTCCTCCTTCGGGCCGGACACGGACTCCTTCCCCTGAACGCGAACGGCGTCCGTAACCTTCCCAATCAGATAACGATCTAGCTCTGGGCTTTACAGGACGCAAGAGAAGCTACGTCTACTACAATTTATCTTCAGGAGTATTGCAGAACACAAATCATACTAATGAGGTGCTTCGTGCGCCCATTCACCGTCTCAAGTGAACTATTTGACATCGCAT
>JBJKQX010000280.1:0-3868 GCA_046704965.1 Binataceae bacterium (SeqCode) | reverse complement strand
CATCTGCGCCATTTCGAGGATATGTGTACAGCAATATCCAGCGGCCGAGCCGCTCCCAAGCGTCTCACACAGCATACTGCTTGATGCTCCTGAGTCGGCGTGGCAGGCTTGAACGAGTGGAGTTTGCGCCCGTTTTCGTGAACTGGTAAGAGGAAAACGCCGATGAGCACTGTGCTGGAATATTTGAATGCAGCGATGCGGCGGGCAGAGTACGAAAGGCTCGAAGACGGGACCTTTTACGCGCACATTCCAGGTTTTGAGGGGCTGTGGGCTACCGGTGCGAATGTCGAAGACGCGCGTAATGACTTGTACAGCGCGCTCGACGGCTGGCTCTATGTCAACACTTTCGTGAGCGGGCTCAAGCCTCCGGAACTGGGCGATGCGAGTTTTGGCCCCCCTCAAAAGGTCGCTTCCTAAGCGGCGATCCATTTGTTCCGATCAATTTTCGCTTTTCTCAGAATCCGGCTCAGCAGGTCGACGCTGATGTCCGAACCGTGGGGATTAGGTACTCGAACGGGAGGCTTGCCGTCGGCTGCCATGAACTCGTGGGGTCCGCCGGGGAACGGGCCATCGTAGCCCAAGACACGCATCTTTCGGATGAACTCCGCTCGTTTGCACGGTAAAAGTTTGCTCATGGTTTTCTATAGGTACGGAACCGATGAGGGGAAACTCTGCGACCAAGGCAACGTGATAAACTCTTTACGAGTTTGTCTCAAGGGGGCGGAGTCCGGGTTCTCTCAAGCGCGCGAAATACGGTGAAGAAATCTAACCTTCGCCCGGGTACGCGACTGGTGCGTGCTTAACTGCGCCCGGATGCGTTCCATGACAATCGCAAAAGCGGCGCGCACCAAGACTCGGGGCGAGCTCGCTACGAACGACGCGCACGGCGATATTCGTCGCGAATAACGCTGGCGGGTGCGAAGGCCGGGAGGCAGGCGGAGATGTGCTCGGCGGCGTTCGCTGCAGGTGCGCTGTGACGTTGTGCTGGCCTGAGCGTCAGTTGCCAAGTTCGGGCTGTCCGCTGCCTGAGCCCGGAAAGCCAAACCCGACATTGGCGCCCGCGAGAAGCGCATCGAATTGAAGCTCGGCTCTGGCGGAGCCGACCCGTATATCGATCGTGTATTTGCCGGCGCGCGGAATCTGGATCGCGGCATTTATCGCCATCGGCATCCTGAGCAGCGAGCCTTTCGGGAGTTCAGGCGGAATTGCTCCTACCCCAATCTCTCCCTGCATCGGCGGCACAATCTGAACCCCGGCCTCGTCCTCGATAGTGATGGTCATCGGACATTTCGTGCCGGCTTCGCTCGGGTCAAACGCCATCATGAACGCAAGCCCTATCTGGATGGGCACCGGATAACTCGCCGCGTGGTAGAGGCTCCATCCGCCGCCCAGAATGAACAGCTTGCCGTTGGCAGCCTGCACCGCATCGGCCAATATTGGCGACTCGATTCTCATAATTTCTCCATTACCTCGCCAATCGATCGGATGGCAGCGGACTACTCGTCGCGGTGGACGGTGGACGGTGAGAATGCCGGGATGCAGACCGAGATGTACTCGGCGCCGTCGGCCCCGGGCGTGCTGTAACGGACCCATTCGCCGCGCGAAGCCTTGACCGCCTGACCCGCTGCGACATCGAGAGTGCCGTCGCGCGTCTCGACCCTGAGAGATCCCTTCAGCACGACGCTGTATTCGTCGAACTCAGGAGTTTGTCCCGGCTCGGCCCATCCGCCGGGGCTGCGCATCCGCGCGATACTGACGCCCTCGGCGCCCGTGTTCACCATCCCGATGAATTCCTCGATCAGTTTCGGCTTGTTGCCGGCCGATTCGATGATCGTGGGCTGTTTAATCAGACTGATCATCTGTTTTCACTTTTTTCATTGTTTCACTGCTTGCACGACTCGTTCTCTGGTTGGCGGTCGCTGTTCGACGGCCTTCGAACGCATCGGCGCGCTCTAGACGCCGAACACGCTACCGCTTCCCGGTACGAAACGATACTTGTCGCGAATTTCGGGCGTAAGCCGGATGCCGAGTCCCGGAGCGGTTGGCGGCTGGACATGGCCGTCGCGAACCACCAGCGGTTCGACGAACAACTCGGACTCAAGCGGATTACCCATCACGGGCTGCTCGACCCATACGCAGTTGGGCGTCGCGAAGGCCAGATTGATATTCGCGGCGAGGGTAGGCGCCGAGCCCCATATATGGACTGCCGTAGGGATGCTCCGGGCCGAAGCCAGTTCGCATGCCCGACGTGCCTCGCCGATACCGCCGATGATAGTCGCGTCCGGTTGCGCCAGATCGAACGCCTCCGCGCGCAGCCATTGCTCGAACTGCGTCGCCGTGGTGATGCCTTCTCCGCCCGAAATGGGTGTTGGCGTGGCGCGTCGCAGCTCGGCGTAAAGCATCGGGTCGAACGGCGGCAGCATCTCCTCGGCCCACGCCAGGTTCGACGGCTCAAGGATATGCAACATATGCGCGGCTTCTTTCACCGACCACGGCTTGGGGTTGAAGTTTTGCACCGCGTCGATAGCCAGCGCCATGTCAGGACCGAGCACCTCGCGAACGGCAGCCACCCGCTCGGCTTCCACCTCGGGCTGGTAGCGGAAGAAGTTGACGCGCATCTTAAAGCCGCGAAGGCCGCGCCCTTTGGCTTCGGATGCCTGCGCGACCAGCTCGGGGATGCCCATGGTGAATGGGCCGCCGCTTCCGTACATCGGAAGTTCCTCGTGCCTGCGCCTCCGAGCAAGGCGTGGACGGGCACTCCGCGAGCCTGGCCGGTGATGTCCCAAAGGGCATTCTCGATCGCGCTCAAGACCATCACCGTGAGACCGGTGCGGCCATAGTAGCTCGTGGCCCGGTACGCGATGCGGTAGAGCGCTTCCGGTTTGGTCGGGTCTTGCCCTACGACCAGCGGCTTGAGCAATTCGACGATCGACGCCGCGACTTCGGGCGCGTAAACGCCGGCGTAAGTCTCACCGATTCCGGTGATTCCGGCGTCGGTCTCGACCTCGACGAAACAGACGCTGCGCCGACCTTCCAACCGAGTGCCGTACGGATGCGTCAACAAGACGGAACGCACGTCGTTGATTTTCATCGCGCATCTTTCCGCGAGCGGAGACTGACGAACCGGCGTGAAGAGCGTCACCCGTCGCCCTTCAACGTCGCGCCGATCGATTACTGCGCCGTCCCGGCTCGCGAGCCCATAGTGAGCGATGAGTATGCGGTTGTCTATCGGTTGACGGACGCGCACTCAGCGGGAGCGGAGGCGGTCCATGATGATCGCGAAGGCGGCGCGCACCGAAAGATGGTTGTAATCGCCTGGGCCGCGAATCCCGTCGAGGGTAACGTCGGCGCGTTCCAGAATCGACGGTGCGAGTCCGAACCCGGTCCCGAACATCACGAGCGCGGGCGGAGCGTCGGGGGCTTCGAGCCGTGCACGAAACTCGCGGATAGTGGTCGCGCCCTCGGTGCGCGCCGAAGTATGGACCAGGAGCGGGCGTGTGCCGGAAATCGCGGACGCCTTGGTGACGGCGGTGTCGAGATCGGGAACGATTCTGAGGATTTCGAGCGCCTCGATACGTCGCGAATCGAAGCTGCGGGCGGGCTCAAGGCGCCAATGCTCGATTACCCGCCTTGCGAATTCGCGCTGCTCGGGAATCGGATGCACGACGAAGACGGTGCGGACCTCGTAGGTGCGGGCGGAGCGGGCGAGGTCGTGCAGGTCGAGGCTGGTAATCGCGGAGGTGACGATGCGGCCGCGGCGGTCGAGGACCGGATGATGAATCAGGGCTGCAAAAAGGTCGGCCACGTGCTTAGCGTTTGAGACGTTCGAGCAGGTCGGGCCGGCGCTCTGCGGTGCGTTTTCTGGCCT